>JAIYCN010000173.1 GCA_027487995.1 Rubrivivax sp.
GCACCTCGGCCCACTTGTAGCTGTAGTACCCAGCGGAATATCCACCCGCGAAGATGTGTGAGAAGGCGTGCTGGAAGCGGTTGAACGCCGGCGGCGGGTTCACCGACACCTCGGTCCGCACTTCATCGAGCACCGCCTGCACGCGGTGCGCCTGGCCGGGCTCGGCATGAACGCGCATGTCGAACAACGCGAACTCGATCTGCCGCAGCGTCTGCAGGCCGCTTTGGAAGTTCTTGGCGGCCATCATCTTGTCGTAAAGGGCGCGCGGCAGGGCCTCACAGGTTTCCACATGCGAGGTCAGGTGCTTGAGCACGTCCCACTCCCAGCAGAAGTTCTCCATGAACTGACTGGGCAACTCGACCGCATCCCACTCCACCCCGGAGATGCCGGCCACGCCAATGTCGGCCACCTGCGTGAGCATGTGGTGCAGGCCGTGGCCAAATTCGTGGAACAGCGTGATCACGTCGTCATGCGTGAGCAAGGCCGACTGTCCCGGCAGGGGCGACGCGAAATTGCACACCAGATGTGCCACCGGGGTTTGCATCGTGCCCTCGGGGCGCTGCCAGCGGCCGCGCACATCATCCATCCAGGCGCCAGGCCGCTTGCCTGCACGCGCATAGGGGTCAAGGTAGAACTGGGCGATCACCTCAGTGCCGCGCTCCACCTTGAAGAACCGCACATGCTCGTGCCACACAGGGGCCGTGTCCGGGCGAATCGCCACCTCAAAGACGGTTTCGATGATCTTGAACAGGCCGCCCAGCACGCGGTCTTCGGTGAAGTAGCGCTTGATTTCCTGTTCGCTGAAGGCGTAGCGCGTTTCCTTGAGCTTTTCGCTGACATAGGCCTGGTCCCAGGCCTGCATGTCCGTCAGGCCCAGTTCCTGTGCCGCAAAGTCGCGCAGCTCGGCCATGTCCCGCTCGGCATAGGGCCGCGCGCGGCGCGCCAGATCACGCAGGAAGTCCATCACTTCCTTGGGCGTGCGCGCCATCTTGGGGGCCAGGCTCACCTCGGCATAGTTGGCGTAGCCCAGCAGAGCCGCTTCTTCCTGTCGCAGCTCAAGCAGTTCCTGCATCAGGGCGGTGTTGTCACGCTCGGCGGGACCGAATTCGCTGGCCCGCGTGGTGTAAGCGCGGTAGAGGGTTTCGCGCAGGCTGCGGTCGTGTGCGTACTGCATCACCGGAAAGTAGCTGGGGAAGTGCAGCGTGACCTTGCAGCCTTCGCGCCCATCGGCTTGTGCCGCCGCACGTGCAGCCTGCACCACGTCGTCGGGCACACCGGCCATCTGGGCTTCGGGCGCGTAGTGGGCGAAGCCATCAGTGGCGTCCAGGACGTTTTCGCTGAACTTCTGCGACACCGCCGCCAACCGTTCCTGAATCTGCGCGAAGCGCTCCTTGGCTTCGCCCTGCAGTTCGGCGCCGGAGAGCACGAAGTCGCGCAGTGCATGCTGCAGCACGGTTTGCCGGGGCACGCTCAGGTCCGCCGCCTGTGGTGCCGCCGCAATGGCCTTGTACTTGCCGTAGAGGCGTTCGTCGGCCCCCATGCGCGTATGGAATTCCGTGACCTTGGGCAGGCAGGCGTTGTAGGCCGCCCGCAGTTCCGCCGTGTCGGCCACGGCGTTGAGGTGGTTCACCGCCCCCCAGGCCCGGCCCAGCCGCTCGGTGGCCACGTCCAGCGTGGCCGATACGGCGTCGTAGGTGGCCGGGGTCTGTTCGCTCACCGTGCGCTCCAGCGCTTCATCGGCGCGCGCCAGCAGTTCGGTGATGGCCGGCTCCACATGGTCCGCGGCAATCGCGTCGAACAGGGGCAGGCCAGAGGTGTCGAGCAGGGGGTTGGTGTTGTTCATGAAGGGTTGGAGTCGGGTGGACGCTGGGAAGTTCGGTGAAGTTGTCTTCAAGCGGTCCGGGCCTGTCGCACGGCACGAACCGCACGAACCGTCAAATCCTGCGCTCGGCGGCCTGAAGCGTGTTGGCCAGCAGCATGGTGATGGTCATGGGGCCCACGCCACCAGGCACCGGCGTGATCCAGCCCGCCACTTCGCGCACGGCTTCGAAGTCGACATCACCACACAGGCGACCATCGGCGGTGCGGTTGATGCCCACGTCGATCACGATGGCGCCGGGCTTGACCATGTCGGCCTTGACCGTGCCGGCGCGGCCCACAGCCGCCACCACAATGTCGGCCTGCCGCGTATGGAAACCGATGTCCGGTGTGGCGCTGTGGCACACGGTGACCGTGGCGTTGGCCTGCAGCAGCAGCAGCGCCATGGGCTTGCCCACGGTGTTGCTGCGGCCGATCACCACCGCATGCTTGCCTCGGATGTCCTGCCCGGTGCTTTCAATCAGCTTCATGCAGCCATAGGGCGTGCACGGCCGCATGCCCGGAAGGCCCGTTAGGGTCTGCCCGGCTGACAGCACGGAATACCCGTCCACGTCCTTGGCCGGGTCGATGGCCTCAATCACCCGATGGGCGTCGATGTGCCGGGGCAGGGGCATCTGCACCAGGATGCCGTGCACGCTGGGGTCGGCGTTCAATGCCGCGATGCGGGCCAGCAAGTCCGCCTCGCTGAAGGTGGCCGGGTAGCGGTCCAGGATGGACAGGATGCCGGTGGCTTCACAGGCGGCCACCTTGTTGCGCACATACACCGCCGATGCGGGGTCGTCGCCCACGAGGATCACGGCGAGGCCAGGGCGGTGGCCCCGGGCGGTCAGTTCAGCCGTGAGGGTGGCCATGTCGCCCCGAAGGCGCTTGGACAGGGCGTTTCCGTCGATCAGTTGGGCGGTCATGGCAGCAGTGTGTGTAGGGAAGGCCCGGGTCAGTCTTGTAGGCCGTTGGAAATGGATGCGGGGCCCGCAGGCCCCGCAATGTTCGTGAACTCGGTCCTCAGGCCTTCACGGCCTGCGCCCCCAGGGCGATCTTAAGCAGGTCGGCCACCGTGTTGGCGTTGAGTTTTTCCATGATGTTGGCGCGGTGCGCCTGGACCGTGTTGATGCTGATGCCCAGGTCGTCGGCAATCTGCTTGTTCAGGCGGCCGGCCACGATGCGCTCCAGCACTTGGCTCTCGCGCGTGGTCAGGCGAGAAAGCAGCGCGTCACGGCTGGCCTGCTCCTGGTGCTGACTGAAGGCGGCACGGGCCTGGTCCAGCATGCGCTCCACCAGGCTCAGCAGCTCGGCTTCCTTGAAGGGTTTTTCGATGAAGTCCATCGCGCCCTTCTTCATCGTGGACACCGCCATCGGGACGTCGCCGTGGCCGGTGATGAAAACGATGGGCAGGGGGCTGCGGCGTTCCAGCAGACGGTCCTGCAATTCCAACCCGCTCATGCCGTCCATGCGGATGTCGGCGATCAGGCAGGCCACCTCGCGGGGGTCGAAGCGGGAGAGGAAGGACTCGGCGGAGTCGAAGCACTTCACCCGGTAGTCCTTGCCCTCGAGCAACCACTGGAGGGAGTCGCGGACGGCTTCGTCGTCATCAACAACGTAGACCGTGCCTTTCTTCGGAATCAAGCTCATGGGTTCAAGCAGAAGGGGAAGCTTCGGACCGCTTGGACGCTTCGGTTTCAGCCGTCGCATCGAAACGCAGCGTGGAGTCCACCGGCAACGTGAATGTGAACCGGCAACCGCTGACCAACTCGCCATTGTAGAGGTTCTCGGCTGTCAGACGTCCGCGGTGGGATTCGATGATCGACCGGCACAGGCTCAGGCCGATGCCCAGGCCTTCGCGCTTCGTTGAAAAGAAGGCCTCGTAGATTCGCCCCAGCACATCGCCGGCCATGCCCGGCCCGTTGTCGGTGATGCTGAACTCCACCACCGCCTCGCCGTCACCGGTCTGGCGTGGCACCACCCGAAGTTCAATTCGTCGGCGTGACGGCGGCATGTCGGACAAGTCGATCGCCTCGGCCGCGTTCTTCAACAGATTCAGCACCACCTGTTCAATCAGGATGGGGTCGCAGTACAGCGCCGGCATGCGCTGGGCCACGTAGGTGTTGAGCTGCACCTTGCGCCGGCGCAGGTCGATGTTGGCCAACTCCACCGCGTCGTCAATGATGGCGCGGGCATCGGCTGCCTGGCGCTGCGGCTCGCTGCGTTTCACGAAGGCGCGGATGCGGTGGATGATCTGTCCGGCCCGCTCGGCCTGGCGGGCGGTTTTCTCCAGGGCGGCGATCAGGTCGTCCTTGCCGATGGCGTTCTCCCGCACCCGGTTGACCATGCCGTGGCAATAGTTGTTGATGGCCGTCAGTGGCTGGTTGAGTTCGTGCGCCACCGAACTGGCCATCTCGCCCATCGTCACCAGGCGGCTGGTCACCTGGGCTTTTTCCGCCTGCTGGGCGGTGGCTTCCTCGGCACGGCGCCGCGCCGTGATGTCGGTGGCAATGATCATCTGCGCCAGTCGTCCGTCGGTCCACTGCAGGTAGCGGCTTCGCACGTCGAACCACTTCTGCAGGGACTCCACCTGCACTTCGCGCGGGTCGGTCCCGGCCTCGGTCAGGGTCTCGGTGGGAAGCCCGGACAGCGGGTCGCTGTCGTCCCGGTCGTCGGACAGGCGCGCACTATGGGCCGTGTCGGGCGCACTGCCTTCCGACAAGATCAGATGCCCCCTTGGACTGCTGCCAAACCACACCCGATAGGAGCGGTTGGCGAACAGCAGTTCTCCGCTGCGCATGGACACCACGCTCACCGCAGCGTCGAGTCCTTCGAGCACCGTGGTGAATCGCTCGTGGGAGGCCGTGAGTTGATCACGCACCCGCTTGGCTTCCGTGATGTTGGTCATCGACGTCATCCATCCGGTCTGCTCCCCCCGGTGATCCACCAGCGGCGACACATACATGCGGGCGTCGAAAACCTCTCCGTCCTTGCGGCGCACCTTCACTTCAATGCCGCCTGAGGGCGTCCGCCCCATCAATTCCTGCTGCAGGAACTGCATGGTTTCGTCGATCCGGTCCGGCAACCAGTAGGGGTAGGGCGGCAGGCGGCCAATCAATTCCTCCGCGCCGTAGCCCGTCATTTCGCAGAAGGCGCGATTGACGTGTGTGATGCGGCCCTCAAGGTCCATGGCCCTCATGCCGGTGACGATGGAGTTCTCCATAGCCCGCCTGAAATTGGTTTCCTGCATGAGCGTGGCCTGCATCTGGTTGCGCCGGCGCAGGTGCGTGAGCGAACCCAGGAGCATCCACACGGTAAGGGCAGACAGGCCCACCACCATCCAGAACAGCACGTTGCCAATAAGGTTCGATGAGGTGCGCCACCCTTGCGTTCGCAGGAACAGGCCGGGGCCCAGGGGGCTCAAAGGAACCTCGTGCACGCGCCCGGCACGCTGGTTGCCCGAGGCCACGGTGGCCGTGCCGGTCGTGGCCACCATCAATTCATCCGCGTCAAGGATGGAGACCGTGTGGCGCCGCATCAGGTCGTCAGCCACCGACCTGCGCAGCAGCACTTCCAGATCGATCTCGGCCGCCACGGCCCCGCTGAAGTCGCCCCGAGCCAACAGAGGCACCACCAGTCGCACGACCGTTCTGCCGTCCTCGTCGCGATAGTGGGGGGAATAGGCGGGTTGGCGGCGGGTCTGCGCCTCCAGAAAGGCCTGCCTCGCCGGACTCGTTGGCGAGCCTTGCCCCTCGTCTGCATCCGTTTCAGGCAATGCCAGAGGGTCGCCTGCCATCGGGCTCGCGTCATAGGGCAGCCTCACCAGCCCGTTGGCCGTTAGCCACACCATGCGGGTGATCTCAGGGCGGTCGCCAGTGAGGGTTTGGGCCTGCTCCACGAAGCCACCCCGCCCAATGTCACGGGTGGCAATCTCCCTGGCCAGGCGAAGCAGTTGCTCCTGGTGGTCCAGGAGGCGCAATCGCATCTGCTGCTGAGCAATTTCACCGGCACGCGCAACGGCCTCTTCCTCGTGGGTGATTTCCTCGGCACGAAGGAACCAGAAGGTGGCCGAAATCACGGTGAGGAACAACAGCACCGAGACCAGTGGCCCCAGGATCACGTAGCGGTCCTGACGCGAAGGCGACTGGCGGCGCCACCAGCGCATCGCCAGACGCTTGAGCCCTTCGAGACTTTGTTGGGGAGACCAGCGGCGGCGCAACACGGGCAGCATCTTCGGATTATCGGTTGCCATGTGACCATCGGCCTGGATGCCGTTTGGAGCTGCTCGGTCTTGTCCGGCACCTCGGCCTTGACCAGAGCAGACGAGCCATAAATTTCATAATAAGAAACGCATTCGCGTCATTTGGAATTTTTAAAACTTTCTGCGACACTCATCCTTGTGCGGAAAGCGCAGGCTGCCCAGCGGCGCGCTTGAGCCCGAGACAACCCACAAAAGCGAACCGAGCCAACGACCGGAAGGAGATGTGATGAACCCGTCCCAACCCCAGGACTTCGACGAACAGGAAACCCGGGAGTGGCTTGATGCCTTCTCCGCGGTGCTGGAAAGCGAAGGCCACGAACGCGGCCATTTCCTGCTTGAACAGTTGTTGGAACATGCGCGCGAGCACAGCATCGACATGCCGTTCTCGGCCACCACGGGTTACGTCAACACCATCGAGCCCAGCGAGGAAGAGCACAGCCCCGGGAATCTGGAACTGGAAGGTCGCCTGCGCGCCTACATGCGCTGGAACGCCATGGCCATGGTGGTCAAGGCCAACCGCCTGAATCCCGATGACGGCGGTGACCTGGGCGGACACATCAGTTCCTTCCAGTCGCTGGCACACATGTTTGCGGCCGGCTTCAACCACTTCTGGCACGCCGA
>JAIYCN010000026.1 GCA_027487995.1 Rubrivivax sp.
CCCCGAGATTCCTCACTTTGGGGGCTAGGAGGGGGACGAAGTGCGGCGTGCATCCAACAGACGGCGCCTGACGTCCAGGCCCAGGCCGCGGTTGACGAAATCCTCCACCAGCACCGCCGACACGTCCACCTGCCCAGGCTTGTAGAGCCCGGCCTTGATCATCTGCTCCAGGAAGTGGGCGGCCCTCTCGCGCTTGAGGCTCCCCACGCCCAACTTCAGCGCATCACCCGATTCCACGATGCCATCGGACAGAAGGCGCTGCCGTGAGGCGGCCAACTCGTCTTCACCCATGTCCGGGTTGTCGCGCCGCATCAGGACGTTGGCCGCGCGCGGGTCGCCATGCAGATACTGGGTCCACCCCAGGATTGAGCCATCCACGAACTTCTGCACCACGTCCGGCCGCTTGGCCACCATGTCCTTGCGCGTTTCGATGACCGTGCTGTAGGTGGAGAACCCGTGGTCGGCCAGCAGGTGCACCACCGGCTTGAAACCGCCCTGGCGCTGGGCATAGATGGGCTCGGCCACCGCATAACCCTGCTGGATGGATTTGGGATTGGAAAGCCAAGGCGCCAGGTTGTAGTTGTAGGGCTTGAGTTGCTCGTCGCGAAAGCCGTGCACTGCCTTCAGCCAGGCCCACCAGGTGAATTGGGCGTCCTTGGCAACAAAGGCCACCGGCGCACGCTTGAGCGCTGCGAAGTCCTCGTAGCCCTGGCCGGGATGCGCCATGAGGGCCTGGGGATCCTTTTGGAACAGGGCGGCGACGACCACCGTGGGCACCTGGTTGCGCACGTTGTCGAAGCTGTGCAGGAGGTTGCCGGTCATCAGGAAGTCGATGCGGCCGGCGGGCAACAAGGGCCGGTTGTTGACGGCAGGTCCGCCTTGGATGAGGGTCACGTCCAGCCCGAGCTGTCGATAAGTGCCGTCGGCAATCGCCTGATAAAAGCCGCCGTGTGCGGCCTGCGCCTTCCAGTTCGTGGCGAAGCTCACCTTCACGAGGCCGCCACCGCCGGCGGTCGACTGTGCCCACGCCGGCATGCCAATCGAAGATGCCAAGCCCATGCCCAGGATCCGGCGTCGCGTGAGGCCTGCTGGTTGGACGGTGACATCTGCTGTCTGCACAGCGTGTTGGGGTCGCACGGGTTTCATCGGTTGGCTCATGGGATGCAGTGGATGGAAGAAGCGTCGCTTGATGAGCGAAGGCTCAGCGGGAACCGGGTTTCAATGACCCGACTCGCGGTACCGCGGATGCCAACGACCGATCAATCGCCGCGAAAGCGCCTCAAGCGCGACATGGATCAAGACGCCCGTCAGCACCAGCAGAAGCAAGGCCGCGAACATGCGGGGTGTTTCGGTTCGAAAGCTGGCCTCCAGAATGCGCGAGGCCAAACCGGTTTCGCGCCCCGCTGCACCGGCCACCATCTCGGCCGTGACGGCACCAATGAGCGCCAGGCCGCCAGACACTCGCAAACCCGCCAGGAAGTCCGGCAGCGCCGCAGGCAAGCGCAGCCACCGAAGCCGTTGCGCGGGACGCGCGCGGCACAGCGTAAGCAGGTCTTGCAGCAGGGGGTCGGCCGCCCTCAGGCCTTGGAGGGTGTTGGACAGCACCGGGAAGAAGGCCACGATCCAGGCACACAGCAGCAAGACGGCGGTGGTGCTGTCGATGTAGATTAAGAGCAGCGGAGCAATTGCGACGATGGGCGTGACCTGCAGCACAACAGCCATGGGCAGAAACGCTCGCTCAAGTGCTGGCGCCAGCACGAAGCTGCTGGCCACCAGTAGCCCGCCCGCGCAGGCCAGGAGCAAGGCGCCAAGTGTGATGCGCAAGGTGAACCACCAGGCCGCACCCAGGCTGGACAGGTCCGCCCACAAGGCCGTCAACACCGCAATGGGGCCAGGCAGCGTGTAAGGTGGAATCTCAGCCCAGCGCACCAGCAGTTCCCATGCTGCGATGAGCGCCAAGGTGGTGATGAACCCGACCGGCCAGGGGATTCGCTTGGCGGGGCGAGCGCCGGTTCCGCCCGCGGCGGACTGTTGCACCGTCATCGCGTGAGCGCCTTGCCACGCAAGGCCTGACCAATGGCCACGCACAGTTCATGAAAGCGCGAGCTTTCCCGGAACGCATCCGTCCTGGGGTAGGGCTCGCTGATCTGGAATTCGTGCGCGATTCGGCCGGGATGGGCCGACATGACCGCCACGCGGGTGCTCATGAACACGGCTTCGGCCACTTGATGGGTCACGAAGCACAAGGCAAAGCTTTCCGCCTGCCACCACTGCAGCAGGTCGGCCTGCAGGCGTTGGCGGGTGGGGTCGTCCAAGGCAGCAAAGGGCTCATCCAGCAGCAGCAGATCCGGCTGCATCACCAGCGCCCGCGCAATGGAGGCGCGCATGCGCATGCCGCCGGACAGTTCGTGCGGAAGGCGGTGTTCTGCGCCCTGCAGACCAACGCGGGAAAGCACAGCCTGGACCCTGGCTACCGTCGCCTCTGGTTTCTGACCCGCGATTCGCAGGGGCAGGGCCACGTTGTCCTGCAGTGAGGCCCAAGGCAGCAGGGCGGGCTCCTGGAACACGAAGGCGGGTGCCATGGCCGGTCGGTTGATGCGCCCCTGCGTCAAGGGTTGAAGCCCCGCCATCACGCGAAGCACGGTGCTCTTCCCGCAGCCCGAGGGGCCAAGCAGGGTCAGGAACTCACCGGACCGGAGTTGGAGATTCAGGTGTTCCCAAACGGCGCCCTGAGCGCCTCGAAATCCCACTGCGGCGTCCAGCAGCGCCACGGCCAAGGACCGAGCGGCGCTTGCAACACCTTCAGCGGCGCCCGAATTCGCGCCGGCTGAGTTGGCAGAGCTTGCTGAGCTGCCCAAGGCGAGGCTCATGGTCGAGGAATCTCCATAAGAGCCCAAGGATACGTGCAGCGCACACCGCGCAGCTGGGTGCGACTCGGTTAACCTCGCGGGCGAGTTGTCTTGCACTGCCAAACAATACGGGAGATTGAAATGCCGACGATCAATGTCAACGGCCAGAACCGAGACCACCAGGCCGAACCCGACACCCCGCTGTTGTGGGTACTGAGGGAACACCTGGGACTGACCGGCACGAAGTACGGCTGCGGGATGGCGCAGTGCGGGTCTTGCACGGTCATGGTCGACGGCGCGGCGGTTCGAAGCTGTGTGGTGCCGGTGTCCAGCCTGAACGCCCAACAGCGCATCACCACCATTGAAGGGCTTTCACCCAAGGGCGATCATCCGCTGCAGAAGGCGTGGATGGCGCTGGATGTGCCGCAGTGCGGCTATTGCCAGAGTGGCATGTTGATGGCGGCAGCGGCCTTGCTGCAGCGCACGCCCAAGCCCACCGATGCCGACATTGATGCTGCGATGACCAACATCTGCCGGTGTGGCACCTACAACCGGGTACGGGCTGGCATCAAGATGGCCGCGGGGATTCCCACCACGGGCGCTGGCTCCACGGCCTCGGTGGTCCTGCATGCCCAGGAGCCCCGCGCATGAAGGCGGTCATGAACCGACGCGGCTTCATGGCCCACACGCTGGCCGGATCGGCCGCCGCGGCCGTGGCTCCGGGCCTCGCAGCCGGCACCTTCGTCCTGGGCTTTGGTCCCCAAGCCCATGCCGCAGGGCATGGGAGCTCGCCAACACGAGCGGCAGTGATGCCTGAGGTCAACGCCTGGGTGGTGATTCATCCCGATGACCGTGTGGTGATCCGCATTGCACGGTCCGAGATGGGGCAGGGCACCTTGACGGGGTTGGCGCAGTTGGTGGCCGAAGAACTGGAGTGCGACTGGGCGCGTGTTGCCACCGAGTATCCGACGCCAGGGCAAAGCCTGGCGCGAGACCGCGTATGGGGCAACTTCAGCACAGGCGGCAGCCGGGGCCTGCGGGACTCCCACGAGTACATGCGGCAAGGCGGCGCAGCGGCGCGGATGATGCTGGTGCAGGCCGCGGCCCAGCGTTGGGGCGTGCCGGCCGAGCAGTGCCGCGCCGAGCGGGGCGTGGTTCACCACGACCTTTCGCAACGCAAGCTGCGATTCGGAGAACTGGCTGCAGACGCCGGCAAGCTGCCGGTTCCGCAAAAGCCCGCCTTGAAGGATCCTGCCAGTTGGAAGTTGGCCGGGCGCCCGATGGCCCGCTTGGACACGATGGACAAGACCAACGGCCGGCAGATCTACGGCGCCGACCTGCAGTTGCCCGGCATGCTGCATGCGGCCATCAAGGCCTGCCCGGTGTTCGGTGGAACGCTGAAGTCCTTCAAGGCGGAGGCCGTGGCTTCGATGCCCGGCGTTCAGCGCGTGGTGGCCGTGGGCGGCAACAGCGTGGCCGTGGTGGCCAACACCTGGTGGCGTGCGAAGCGGGCCCTGGATGCACTGCCCATCGAGTGGGACTTCGGCGCGCACGGCAAGGTGCAGCAAGCCGATATCGATGCGATGGTGAAGGCCGGTTTGAATGCCGAGTCTGCGGTCGATGGCAACCGGCAGGGTCAGGCGCTGCAGGTGATACAGGGTTCGAAGAACCGCCTGGAAGCCACCTACGGCTACCCGTTCCAGAACCACGCCACGATGGAGCCGATGAATGCGACCGCGCTCGTGACGATGGGCGCTGATGGCAAGCCCACCCGCTGCGAGGTGTGGACGCCCACGCAAAACGGCGAATCGGCTCTGGCTGCGGCGGCCGAGGCGGCGGGCCTGCCACCCCGGCAATGCGAGGTCTACAAGCTGCACCTGGGCGGGGGCTTTGGACGCCGCGGTGCAAAGCACGATTGGGTGACGCAGGCGGTTCAGATTGCGCAGCAGATGCCGGGCGTGCCGGTGAAGTTGCTGTGGAGCCGCGAAGAGGATATGGCCCAGGGTCAATACCACCCGGTGACGCAGTGCAAGATGACGGCGTCCTGGAACGACCAGGGGCGCATTGAGGCGCTGCACATGCGCATCTCGGGGCAGTCCATCTTGCAGGCGATGTTTCCGCAGGCGGTGCGCGACGGGCGGGATCCGCTGGTGTTCCAGGGGCTCAATGCCAGTGGGGCCGAGAGTGCCATCGGGTACGACTTCCCCAACCTGCTGATCGACCATGCCATGCGCAACCCGCATGTGCCGCCGGGCTTTTGGCGGGGGGTCAACCTGAACCAGAACGCCGTGTACCTGGAATGCTTCCTGGACGAGATGGCGCACGCAATGAAGCAGGACCCCCTGGCCCTGCGCCTGTCCCTGATGCAGCAGCGTTCCAAGCACCGTGCGGTGCTGCAGGCCGTGGCTGACCGGGTGGGCTGGGGCCGTGCGGCACCGGATGTGAACGGCCAGAAGGTCCACCGGGGATTGGCGCAGACCCATGGCTTTGGCAGCTACGTGGCCGCCTGTGCCGAAGTGTCGGTGGGTGCGCAGGGACAACTCAAGATCCACCGGATCGTGGCGGCCACTGACTGTGGCATCGCGGTCAACCCGCAGCAGATCGAGGCCCAGGTCGAAGGGTCGTTCGCCTATGGGTTGTCGGCCGCGCTGTATGGCGCCTGCTCGGTCAAGGATGGCCGCGTGGTGCAGTCGAACTTCCATGACTATCCGGTCATGCGCCTGGCCGACATGCCCAAGGTTGAAACGATCGTCATGCCCTCGGGTGGGTTTTGGGGTGGGGTGGGTGAGCCCACGATTGCAGTCGCTGCCCCCGCCGTGCTCAACGCCATCTTTGCGGCGACTGGGGTCCGTATCCGCCAATTGCCGCTGGCCGGACAGTCCCTGGTGCCGAAAGCGGCCTGACCCGGCGCGATTCCAATGCCGATGGGTGGCTGGTGGAACGGTTGGGGGCGGTGCAGTGCGGTAGGGGCCTCGGCACTGCTCGTCTGCGCACTGTCCTGGGCGGCTGATGTGCGGCCCGGTTCAGTTTCCGATGTCGGTGACGCCCAGCGTGGGCGGGACATCGCGGTCAGTCGCAGCCAAGGCCTGTGTGTGCTGTGCCATGCCATCCCAGGTGTGCCGCCGCATCAAGCGGGCGACTTGGGCCCGAGCCTGGCGGGTGTGGCTTCGCGTTTGAACCCGACGGAGCTTCGGCTTCGGCTGACACGACCCCAGCAGTTCAACCCGGACACCATCATGCCCGCCTATGGCGCGGCGCTGGATGACCCGGCACGTCGGGTCGCCGCCCGCAATCGAGGGCAGGCCTTGCTGGATGCGCAGGCGCTTGAGGACGTGTTGGCCTTTCTGGAGACCTTGCAGTGAAGCGCCGCGAGTGGGTGGCGTACACGCCGCTTGCGATGGCGTCGGGCCTGGGCATGAGCGCGGTGCCGGCGCACGGCGCTCAGTACATGAAAGCGTCGACTCGTCCTGAAAGTGGTGCGAGCGGACCTTTGGAGGCACCTCCTGCGGAGTTGCGCCAGGCCTTGGAGGAGTGGACGGGCGGCCGCCCGATCCTGTGGCGTGGCGTGGAACTGGATCTCCCTGAATTGGTCGACAACGGCAATGACGTGGCCTTGCGTTTGGCGGTGGCCAGCCCCATGACCCAGGACGATCATGTACGGCGCATGGCCGTATGGGCACCGCGCAACCCGCAGGCCCTGGTGCTGCAGGTCCAGTTCACGCCGCGCGCCCCGCGTGCCGAGGTCACGACGCGTATCCGCCTGGCCTCCACCCAACGGGTGTTCGCGCTGGCCCAACTCTCGGATGGGCGGATTCTCGGCGGACAGGTGCCGGTGCTGGTGGCCCTGGCGGCCTGCATCGAGGGATGAGCATGCGGCCCGTTGTTCGTGTTCAGGCGCCCTCGGATGCCAGGCCGGGTCAGGTGGTCCCGGTTCGGGTGGCGATTGCCCACCCGATGATTTCGGGCCACCAGAACGACGAGCGAGGGCAGCGGCAAACCCGCAACATCATCACCCACTTCGAGTGTCATGGCCCCGACGGATTGATCTTTTCGATGGAGCTGCAGCCGGCCATCGCGGCCAATCCCAGCGTTCAGTTTTGGGTGCGGGTGGAGGCGGGCATGGTGCTGCGGCTTCGATGGCAAGGGGATCAGGGCTTCGTGCACGAGCACCGGCATGAGTGGGCTGCTGCTTAGGCTGTGGTGCAGCGCTGCGGTCGCAGTGCTGACCTTGTGGAGCACGGTCAGCTCGGCTGCCGACCAAGCGAAGAGCCCACCCGCGGGCGCTTCAGCCGCGTCTGCAACGCGGCCAAGCGCAATCCGCTCCGGCTTTGACGACATGAGCCCCGCACTGCAGCGGCTTCAGCGGGACACCGGCTTGAACCCCGCTTGGCTATGGGTCGAGCAGGGTCGTGAACTCTGGCAAGGCGCTTCGGCTGGACCGTCCTGTGCGTCTTGCCATGGGCCCATCGAGGGCATGCGTCGGGCGGCCGCCACGCACCCTCGCTGGCATGTGGGCCTGGGGCGCCCCGTCACCTTGATGGACCAGGTTCGGGTGTGCTCGACGAAAAGGCAAGGCACGACAGACGGCGATGTGCAGCGCATCTTGTCGCTGACCGCCGCCTTGGTGGCCGCGGCAGACGGCGTGCGGATTGAACCCGACCCTCACCCGTCCATGCAACCCTGGGCCACGCAAGGGCAGGCGCTCTGGCATCAGCGCATGGGCCAATTGAATCTGTCCTGTGCCCAGTGCCATGACCAGCGGGCCGGGCAACGGTTGGGCGGTACCCGCATACCGCAGGGACACGACACCGGCTATCCCCTGTACCGAATGGAGTGGCAGACCCTGGGCCCGTTGCAGCGTCGCCTGCGCGGCTGCATGACCGGCATCCGCGCCGAGCCCTTCGCGCCGGATGCCGACGAGTGGATGGCCCTGATGGTCTACATGCAACGCCGCTCTGCGGGTCTGCCCTTGGAGGCCGGAGCGGTCAGGCCTTGACGGTCTTGCGCGGCGTGGCCGCCCGGGACGTCTTGATGATCGGTTTGCGGCGCGAGGCTGATGCCGTCTTGGGCGGTGCGGTGAGCGCCAGCCCTTGCTCCAGCAGGGCGAACTCGTCGGCCAGGTACACCGCCAGGCGCTGCACACTGGGCACCGAACTGTGGCAGGCGGTGAAGCCGAAGTTCATCTGCCCGTTGTAGCTGCCGCAGGTGATGTTCAGGGCCTGCCCGTGTTGGATGATGGAGGCGGGGTACATGGCCAGCAGCTCCGCACCCCGAAAGTACTTCGGCTTTTCAGGCCCGGGCACGTTCGAGATGGTGCAGTTGAACATCGGCGGCGTGCGGCCGCCGATGCCGGTGATCAAGGTGATGACGGTGGGGGCCATCAGCAGCATCGTGTACTGCATCATGGCCTGGCGCGGCAGGCTCTGCACATGGTCCTTGGCCGCCTTGACGGACTCGCGGATGGCGGCCATGCGTTCCACGGGGTCGTCGATGTCGGTGCCCAGGGTGCAGACGATGAAACTGATCGCATTGCCCGTGTCCTGGTTGCCTGAAGGGCGAACGGACAAGGGGATCCCGGCTGTCAAAGGTTTTTCAGGCAATTCGCTGCGATCGTTGAGGAATCGACGCAGCGCGCCTCCGCAAACCGCCAGCACCACATCGTTGAGCGTGCCACCCACTTCGTCGGCCACCCGCTTCATGCGGTCGAGCGGGAACTGCTGCGTGGCAAAGCGTCGTTTCTCGCGAACACGGCCGTTGAGCACGCTGCGAGGGGCATCGAAGGGAACGGCCAAGCCCGCGTTGGGGTCACCGATGCGCTGCACGATACGGCCAAAGGCCAAGACCAACTGGGGCAGCGACTTCGCCTGAACCGAGAGTGCCTCCATCGCCGCTTCGGTGGCCTGTGCGACAGTGGGGATGGCGCGTTCACGACGGGGCTTTTTCTTCGTGCCGTCCCATGTATCGGATTTGCCTGCCGCCCAGAAGGGGGGCAGGTCTTTCGAAGCCTTGGCACTCTCTGAGAAGGCCCGCATGAGCGTGCGTACGCCGCTGACACCGTCGATCAAGGAGTGGTGCATCTTGATGAAGAGCGCAAAGCGCCCACCGGACAAGCCCTCGATGAGCGTGCACTCCCAGGGCGGGCGGGTGAGGTCGATCGGCGTGGAGTGCAAGCGCCCCACCAGCTCGCCCAGCTCCCGCTCGCCACCGGGCCAGGGCAGGGCGGCATGCCGCACGTGGTATTCGAGGTCGATGTCGTCCGTCTCGATCCAGGCTGGTGCCGGGTTCTTGGTGAAGGCGAACTTCAGCCGACGGTTCCAAGGTGCCGCGAATTCGCGGTGCTCCCGAAACTCGGCCATCATCTGCCGCAGGAAGTCCTGGGGCGCGTCGTCCGGCACCTTGAAGGTGAGGAGGCCTCCCACATGGTTGGGCGTGGCGCGGGACTCCGTGAACAGCCAGGCGGTGTCCAGCGGATTCAGGCGGATGGAGTGGTCCGAGTCCATGTCAGGCTTCACGCGGCAGCGGCGCGCTTACGAGCGGTTGCCTTTACGGCGGCGGCTGCAGACTTGAGAGGTGCCTTACGAGGGGCCTTGGCGGGCGCTTTTGGCGTTGCCCGGATCGACGCCTTCTTCGTCGCGGTGGCCGGTGTCTTTTTCGGCGCCTTCACCACTGTCTTGGTCGTCGCGGTCGCGGTTCGGGGCTTGACCGCACGGGCAGGGCGCGCGGGTTGGCCGGCCTTCCAGGTCTTGCGGGCTGTCTTCGCCAACTCCACCACCTTGGCAATGTCTTCGTCGCTGAAGGCGCCATTCACGCCGGCAATGGCGGCCAGCTTCATGCCGTGCTTGAGACCGAGCTTGTAGATCTCCTTGACCTTTTCCCATTCGGTGTCGCGGCCAATGGTGAAGACTTCGAAGCGACCCTCCAGGGCCAGCGTGATGGTCTCGGCCAAGCAGGCATAGATGACGTTGGGCGGCAGGCCGATGTTGCGCAGTCCCTTGCACTTGCTGGGCAATTCGATTTCACCGGACTCGATGACCAGCACATCGGGCCGCTTGGCGACTTCCTCGGGCGGCAGGTCCAGGGGCCGCGCCACGTCGGTGATTACGCAGCCCGGCTTCACCTTCGTGATGTCGAGAATCTTCTTGCCGGCCCCCGAGGTGGACGTGACGATCATGTCCATATCTGACAGCAGGTTGTCGTAGTCGATGGAGCACACGACATCGGCGTCGGGCGTGTCCTCCAGGATGGAGGCCTTGAGTTGCTCGAGCTTCTTCAGGTCGCGCCCGGCGATCACCACCTGCTCGAATGCCATCGCGAGCAGGCGCGCGCTGACCGAGCCAATGGATCCCGAGGCGCCGATCACCATCGTCTTGGCTGCGATGCGTTTGCGCTTGGGGGGCTGCTCAACCAGGCCCATGCGGCGCATAGCGTCGGCTGCCGCCCACAGGGCACCGGAAGCGGAGTAGCTGTTGCCCGTGGTGATGGGCAGGCGTGAACGCTTGGCCACGGTGACGCCTGCATCGCCCACCACCTTGGTGAAGGCGCCCAGGCCCATGATCTGCGCGCCCATCTTCTCGGCCATGTCAGCCGCGGCCAGCAGTCGCCGGTAGGTGAATTCCGGTGAGTGCGAGAGCATTTCCTTGGGCGTCCCGCCCACGCTGATGAGCCAGCCCTCGGCCTCGGCACCGGTGGGGCTGATGATGTTCTCCATCTTGCAATAGACCATCGGCGGCATGTAGGCCGCCGCCTGCTCGATGCGGTTCATGATGGCCTTGGGCGTGGCCTTGGGGATGGGGAAGGCGTTCTTGATGTAGTTCTGGCTCAGGGGGTGAATGACGAAGGCGAAGCGGCGGATGTTGCGGAACTGACCGGTGGGGTGCAGCAGGCGCGGCTTGAGGTCCAGCTCGTCCAGGATCTCGTTGAGGTCGTCGTCCGAAACTTCCTCTTCGGGCTTGCCCAAAGCCGCCAGGATCATCGCCTCGATGACGTTCACACCCACCACTTGGTCGAAGAGCTTGGGGCTGACGTCGATGACCAGATTGACCTTGCAGTGCTTGAAGAAGGCCAACCGCTCGTCATCCACCGCGGACGTGATGATGGTCTTGCCCACCAAGTTGGCAGGGCTGCCCACGGCCTTGATTTCCGCGAAGGTGCCCACCACCAGATGGGCCTTGGCCAGGGCGGAGGACAGGCGATTGCTCTTGAAGCCCGGCAACAACCCTTCCAGGAATTCGCCCGGTTTGCCGGAGAGCGCCAGGTCGTGGCCCCTGGCATAGACCTCCAGCTGCTGCAGCGAGGTGAGCATCTTGGGCGCACCGGTTTGCACCAGCGCATCCGCAAAGTTCAGATTGGGCGTGTAGTCCGAGAGGGCTTGCGCCATGTCCCAGTTGCGCGCACCGCTGAAGAACAGCGTGATGTTGTTGTTGAAGTAGTTGCCCAGTTCGTGCTGCACATGGCGCACCGCGCGCACTTGAAGGAGACGGCGCAGGCGGGCGCCGGTGGTGGCGGGAACGCGGGTGACGACGTTGAGCAGACGCTGGGTCGCCTTGTTGGTCACCGTGCTCTGGCCCACGTGCCAGTGGTCGCCCATTTCCCCCAGGCCGATGGCGTCGGCCTGCGTCTGGTGGCGGCGCATCAGCTCCCAGGCCTTGGTGGTGTCGTTGTCGGCACCCAGGCGCTTGACCTGGAAACGCTGGCCCAGGAAATCGGTTTCAAACTTGAAGTCCTGCTTGGAGGAACCCAGCGAAACAGTGACGACCTTCTTCATGGTGATGCGTGCAGTAATGGGGATTGGAGGGCAGGGCCGTGCGCGCGGTGCGCGCGATCAGGCGGCTGCGCGTCGGGCACTGGAAGCAACCGTGCGGGGCTTGGTGGACTTGGCAGGAACGGGGGACTTGGCTCGCACGGCTGATCGCGCTGGCCTTTTGGCCTTGGCGGCTGACTCAGCCTTGGGCAACAGCTTGCGAATCAAGCCTTCGCATTGGCTGATGGTCATGTAGCGCGGCACGGGGTAACCGGTGTGCGCTTCC
>JAIYCN010000222.1 GCA_027487995.1 Rubrivivax sp.
GAGTTCCGCAGCAGCCTGAATCCCTTCCCAGGTCGCCGCAATCTTGATCAGCACCCGGTCACGGCCCACGCCAGCTGCCTCGTAGAGCCCCATGATGGTCCGCGCACGTTGCCCGGTCGCCGCACGGTCAAAGCTCAGCCGCGCATCCACCTCGGTGCTGACGCGGCCCGGCACCACCTTGAGGATCTCCAGGCCGAATCGCACCAGCACGCGGTCGATCACGTCGGGCAGGGCCATCCCTGGATGCGCCGCCACCACGTCGGCCAACAGCGGCGCGTACTCGGGCTGTTGAACCGCCTTGAGGATCAGCGACGGGTTGGTGGTGGCATCCCGCGGCGCGAACTGCGCCAGCTGATGGAAGTTGCCCGTGTCAGCCACCACCGTCGTGTGGCGCTTGAGTTGTTCGAGTTGATTCATCTTGTCCATTTGACCCGTCCATGAAACTCATGCATCATTCGAAGTGTAACTTTGTTACATCAATTTCGAACGACCTTGTCATCTGCGATTGATCGATCCGAGTCCTACAGCGTCCATCTCATGTCCTTCGACCTGATTCTCTTCGGTGGCACCGGCGACCTCACCTGGCGCAAGCTCATGCCGGCCCTCTTCCAGGCCTGGCGGCACAACAAATTGCCCGGTGGCGGGCGGATTCTCGCCGTGGCGCGCGACGAGCGCAGCGACGAACAGTACCGCGCCTTCATCCGCGAGCGCTTCTTCGAGGTGGAGGCCGCCAAGCAGCCCAAGCAGGAGGAATTCGCACGCTTTTCCGAACTGCTGCACTACCGGCGCATGGACTTGTCCAAGCCGGCAGACTACGAGGGCCTCAAGGGCTGGGTCGACGCCCGCGCCGCCGAAACGGTGGTGCTGTTCCTGGCGACCAGCCCGCACCTCTTCCCGCAAATCTGCCAGCAGTTGGGCTCCGTGGGTTTGAACGGCCCGCATGTGCGCGTGGTGCTGGAAAAACCCCTGGGCCACGACCTGCAAAGCGCGCAGGAGATCAACCGCGCCGTGGCCAGCGCCTTCAAGGAACAGCAGGCCCTGCGCATCGACCACTACCTGGGCAAGCCCGCCGTGCAGAACCTCTCGGCCCTGCGCTTTGGCAATGCCCTGTTCGAACCCCTGTGGCGGCGCGAGTCCATCTCCAACATCCAGATCACCCTTGCCGAGAGCATCGGCGTGGGCACGCGCGGGGACTTCTACGACCGCACCGGTGCCCTGCGCGACATGATCCAGAACCATGCGCTGCAGCTGCTCACGATGATTGCCATGGAGCCACCGCCTTCGAACGACGCCGACGCCATCCGCGACGAGAAGCTCAAGGTACTCAAGTCTCTCAAGCCTTTCAACGCCGAGACCGTGGTGCGCGACGTGGTGCGCGGCCAGTACCGCGCCGGCATGGTCGACGGCCGCAAGGTGGCAGGCTACTTGGAGGAAGAGAAGGTCCCCGCACACAGCCACTGCGAGACATTTGTGGCGCTGCGCACGGAAGTCCAGAACTGGCGCTGGGCCGGCGTGCCTTTCTATCTGCGCACCGGCAAGCGCCTGGCCGCTCGCGAAGCCCAGATCGTCGTGAATTTCCGCCCGGTGCCGCATCCCATCTTCCCCGGCGCAGCGCGGGCCAACAAGCTGGTGATCAAGCTGCAGCCCGAGGATGGGCTGGAACTGCACCTGCTGGCGGCCAAGGGCGGCCTGGGCCCTGGCGGCAGCGGTACCGAGCAGCTGTCACCCGTTTCACTGGACCTGGACTTCGACAAGGCCTTCCCCACCGACCGCATCGGCGCCTACGAGCGTCTGCTGCTGGACGCACTGGCAGGCCGCCTCAACCTGTTCGTTCGCAGTGACGAACAGGAGCAGGCCTGGAAGTGGGTCGAGCCTATCCTGAAGCACTGGGCCCAGGACACCGAAGGCCCGCGCCCCTATGTGGCAGGCAGTTGGGGTCCTCCGGCGGCCAGCGCCCTGGTGGCGCGCGATGGCCACGCCTGGGCCGAGGAACAGTGAAGGAAAGAACTGCTGCATGAGCCTGCTAGACCGCATCCGCGCCTCACTGCCCGCCCTGCCGCCCGCTGAACAGCGGGTGGCCAAGTTGGTGTTGGCCGACCCCCGCAGCTTTGCCTCACTGCCCGTTGTGGAACTGGCCGAACGCGCCCATGTGAGCAAGCCCACCGTGGTGCGTTTTTGCCGCAGCGTGGGCTATGACGGGCTCGCCGATTTCAAGCTGAAACTCGCTGGCACGGTCAACGAGGGTGTGCCCTTCGTGCACCGCGCAGTGGATGAGGACGACAAGCCGCACGACATCGTCGTGAAGGTGATCGACAACGCCGTGAGCGCGCTGCTGCGCTACCGCAACGAGGCCGCTGACCATACGTTCGAAACCGCCATCGAGGCCCTCGCACGGGCCTGCCGTCACAAAGGCCGCATCGAGTTCTACGGGGTGGGCAACTCGGGCATCGTGGCGCAGGATGCTCAGCACAAGTTCTTTCGGCTGGGCGTCACGGCCACGGCCGTGAGTGATGGCCACATCCAGGTGATGAGTGCGACGATGCTGGGCCCGGGCGACTGTGCCGTGGTGATCTCCAACTCCGGCCGCAGCCGCGACCTGCTGGATGCCGAAGAGATTGCCCACCGCAAGGGGGCCACGACCATCCTCATCACCGCGAGCGCTTCACCATTGGCGCATGTGGCCAATGGTCACAGCCGGGTGCTGTTGGCAGCAGACCACCCGGAGGACCACGATCGCTACAGCCCCATGGTCTCTCGGCTGCTGCATCTCATGATCATCGACATCCTCACCACGGGTGTGGCCTTGAGGCTGGGGCCGGATCTGCGCGGCCCCTTGCAGGAAATCAAGCGCAATCTGCGGACTCGCCGCTACCTGCCATCTTCGCGCTGAGCTCGCTGAGCTCGCTGAGCTCGAGCCTTACTCGCAGCGACTCCTAGGCCACAGCAGCGGTGCCACCGCCCACGCCGTTGCTGCTGGCAATGCCAAACAGTTCGGCCACGCCATACAGGGACATCAGGGCCGCCAGCTGCGCCGGCACACCTTGAACCGCCACGCGCAGACCCCTGGCCTGCACGATCCTCTGGCACTGCAGGAGCAGCGCGATGCAGGAGGTGTCCAGCTCTTGAACGCCAGACGCATCGATTGCCACCACGGGGCCGGGCGCCTGCTGCAGCAGCGGGCGCAACTCGGCCAGCACTGCACTGGCCCGCTGCATGGTCACCCCGGTCGGCAGCGCAATGCTCACGCTTTGCCCGCCGTCTTGTTGCGCTCGGCCAGCTTGTTGATCAAGCCATCGATGCCCGAGGCACCAATTTCCTGGTTGAAGCTGGAGCGGTACTGCTCCACCAGCCAGATGCCCAGCACGTTGAAGTCGTAGACCCTCCAGCCAGTACCCGAACGCTCCAGGCGGTAGTCCAGCTGGATGGGTTCGCCACGACCCTTGATCTCGGTGCCCA
>JAIYCN010000037.1 GCA_027487995.1 Rubrivivax sp.
CGGGTCGTCAAAGGCATGGATGAAGCACAGTCCTTCGGCCTGCGCGCGCCGTGCCGCTTCCGCGCGGGCTTCATCAAACGTGTCGCCATGCAGCACCACGGTGGCGCCAAAGCCGCGCGTGCGCTCCACCTTTACCTGGGGCGTGAAGGTGGGCATGACGATGGTGGCCGGCATGCCCAACCGTTGAGCGTGGTGCGCCACGCCCTGTGCATGGTTGCCAGCCGAAGCCGCAATCACGCCGCGCGCGGCCTCTTCAGCCGACAGCGACAGCAGTTTGTTCAGCGCCCCCCGCTCCTTGAACGACGCGGTGAACTGCAAGTTCTCGAACTTCAGAAAGACCTGCGCGCCCACGATGGCCGAGAGCGTGCGCGACTCCACGAAGGGCGTCTCCATCACCTGCCCGGCCTGACGGCCGGCGGCGGCCTGAATGTCGGCCAGGGAAATAATGGGGTCAGACACCATTTGTTTGCGAACAAGTCAGCACGTCAGAAAAATGGGGTCTGACCCCATTTCTTGAAACGGGCTCAAGCCGTGCCACCGACGGTCAGCCCGTCGATGCGCAAGGTGGGCTGGCCCACCCCCACGGGCACGCTCTGGCCTTCCTTGCCGCAAGTGCCCACGCCGGTGTCGAGTTCGAGGTCATTGCCGATCATCTTCACGCGGGTGAGTGCATCAGGGCCGTTGCCGATGATGGTGGCGCCCTTCACGGGGTACTGGATCTTTCCGTTTTCCACCCAGAAGGCCTCGCTGGCGCTGAACACGAACTTGCCGCTGGTGATGTCCACCTGCCCGCCGCCGAAGTTGGTGGCGTACAGGCCCTTCTTGATGCTGCGCACGATCTCCTCGGGCGCCTTGTCGCCGGCCAGCATGTAGGTGTTGGTCATGCGCGGCATGGGCACGTGGGCATAGCTTTCGCGGCGGCCGTTGCCGGTGGGGCGCACCTTCATCAGGCGGGCATTCATCGAATCCTGGATGTAGCCGCGCAGGATGCCGTCCTCGATCAGCACCGTGCGCTGCGAGGCCTGACCTTCGTCGTCCACATTGAGCGAACCGCGGCGGTCGGGGAGTGTGCCATCGTCCAGTACCGTGACGCCCTTGGCCGCCACGCGCTGGCCCACGCGGCCCGAGAACGCGCTGGACCCTTTGCGGTTGAAGTCGCCCTCCAGCCCGTGGCCGATGGCTTCGTGCAGCAGGATGCCCGGCCAGCCCGGGCCCAACACCACGGTCATTTCGCCTGCGGGTGCGGGGCGGCTTTCCAGGTTGGTCAAGGCGGCGCGGGTGGCGTGTTCCACGTACTCGGCCAGACGCTCATCGGTGAAGTAGGCCAGGGAATAGCGGCCACCGCCGCCGCCCGAACCCACCTCGCGGCGGCCGTTCTGCTCGGCAATCACCGTCACGCTCAAACGCACCAGGGGCCGCACGTCGGCCGCACGGGTGCCGTCGGCGCGGGCCACCATCACCACGTCGTATTCAGCCGCCACGCCGGCCATCACCTGCACGATGCGCGGGTCCTTGGCGCGGGCCATCTTCTCCATGCGTTCCAGCAGGGCCACCTTGGCCGCGCTGTCCAGCGTGCCGATGGGGTCGGTGATGCCGTACAGCAGCCGGCTGCCCGACACCGTGGGCTTGCCGCCACCCACCTTCACCCGGCGGCTCTGGCCGGCTGCGGCGATGGTGCGCACGGTGCGCGCGGCGTCCAGCAGCGCGGCCTCGGAAATGTCGTCGGAATAGGCGAAGGCCGTCTTCTCGCCGGCCACGGCGCGCACGCCCACGCCCTGGTCGATGCTGAAGGAGCCGCTCTTGACGATGCCTTCCTCAAGGCTCCAGCCCTCGTGGCGTGTGAACTGGAAGTACAGGTCGGCGTCGTCGATGCGGTGCTCGCCAATGGTGGCCAGGGCGCGTGCCAAGTGCGCCTCGCCAATCTGGTTCGGTTGCAGCAGCAGGCCCTCGGCGATGGCCAGACGTTCCAGGGTGGGTTCGCGTGAGATCATCATTCGATTCTAGGAGTGCCCTTTGCCGTCCGGATGGACGTCCTTCAATTCGGAGGGTCGGATGCGGCGGATTTCAGGTCCAGGGCCATCTGGTACAGCGCCTTGCGGGGCAGGCCTGTGATGTCGGCGGCCAGCCCCGAGGCCTGCTTCACCGGCAGTTCGGCCAGCAGCACCTCCAACACGCGGCGCGCGGCGTGGCGGCTGGTGGATTCACTTCCGTCTTCGTCGCTGCCCGCCTCGCCCGTCGAGGCGGGCCCATGCAGCACCAGCACGAACTCACCGCGCAGCCGGTTGTTGTCCGCCACAAGCCAGGCGGGCAACTCGCCGGCCGGCAGCGTGTGCACCGTTTCAAATTGTTTCGTGAGTTCGCGCGCCACCGTCACCGTGCGCCGGGCGTCGCCTGTCGCCAGGTCTGCGGCCAGGGCCTCGATGCGGTGCGGCGATTCAAACAGCACCACGCTGCCGAAATCAGCCAAGGCCGCCCGCAGTGCTGTCTGTCGGGCCGTGCCCTTGGATGGCAGGAAACCCAGAAAGCGAAAACCCCGGTGCGACACGTCACCCGCCACACAGAGCGCGGTCACCGCACTGCTGACCCCCGGAATGGGGATGCAGCGGTGACCCGCCGCCCGCACGGCCTGCACCAGCGCGGCGCCCGGGTCGCTCACCGCCGGAGTGCCGGCGTCGCTCACGTAGGCCACCCGCTCACCGCGGGCCAGGCGTTCAATCACGCGCTGTGCGCCTTCGCGTTCGTTGTGCTCGTGCACCGCCATCAGGGGTTTGTGCAGGCCCAGCGACCCTAAGAGGTGGGCCGTCATCCGGGTGTCCTCGCAGGCCACCGCATCCACCACGGCGAGGGTGTGCACCGCCCTGAGGGTGATGTCGGCGAGGTTGCCGATGGGCGTGGCCACCACATACAGTGAACCCGGGGGAAACTGTTGTGCGCCGGCGGCTGAAGCCGCGGCGCTGAGCACGTCGGTGGGATTCACTCAGCAAAAGGGTCAAGAGGCCGAAGACCGCGCCTGCCGCCATCTGCAGGCCCAGGGTCTGACGCTGGTGCAGCGCAATTATCGGCTTGCCGGTGGCCCGCACCGCCGCGGCGGCGAGATCGACCTCATCATGCACACGCCGGACGGCACGCTGGTGTTCGTGGAAGTTCGTGCCCGCGCGCAAGCCCGTCAGGGTGGCGCCGCGGCCAGCGTGACGCTGCGCAAGCAACGGAGCATCATCCGGGCTGCGCAGCACTTCCTCATGCGCCTGCGTCAATGCCCGCCCTGCCGTTTCGATGTGGTGGCCCTGGAGGGGGAACGGCTTCAATGGTGGCCCGGCGCCTTCGAGGCCTGCGGGTGAACGCACCGGCCCCTGCCTTATGATGGACGCCCATGCTTGAGCAGCGCATCCAGCAGCACTTCTACGACACCGCCGACGTGCTGGTGCAGGTCGCTGAGCCTCTGGCCCGGCCACTGGCGGCGGCCACGGAACTGGTGCTGACCGCCGTCACCGGCGGGGGCAAACTGCTGGTGGCCGGTACCGGCGCCGCCCAGGCCGACGCCCTGCATGCTGCGGCGCTGTTCATGGGCGGTGCAGAGCGGCCGCGCCCGGGCCTCCCGGCGCTCACCCTGGGGGTTGATCCTGCCGTCATGGCTGCCCTGACGCTGGCTGACGGTTCCACGGCCGACCCCGTGGCCGCCATGGCCCGCCAAGTGCACGCCCTGGGCCTGCCCGGAGATGTGCTGATCGTGTTCGAGGCGCCGGCAGCCCTGGGCACGCAGCCCGTGCTGGCGCCGCTGATGGCCGCGGCACACGACCGCGAACTTTCGGTGGTCTTGTGGACGGCCTCCGCCCGCGAGGCCCCTTTGTCGCCCAGCGCGGAACTGTTGACCGATATCGATGTCCATATACCGGTGCGTGCCGACCGCCTCGCCCAATCCAGCACGCTGTACCGCCTGGGTTGGCTGGCGCTGGTGGATGCACTGGACCTGCAACTGCTTGGAGAAACCGAATGACCCATAAGATGCGCTTGGCGCTCGTGTCTGCCGCCGCAGCGTCCGTCTTTACCCTGCAGGGCTGCGAAGTGCTGGCCATCGGTGCCGTGGCCAGTGGTTCGGCCCTGGTGGCGGTGGACCGTCGCACCGCCGGCATCCAGCTTGAAGACAAGAGCATCGAGGTGAAGGTGGGCCAGCGCGCCCGCGAAACCGTGGGTGACAAGGGCAACGTCAACGTCACGGCCTACAACCGCACGGTGTTGCTCACGGGTGAGGTGCCCAACGAGGGTGACCGTGCCAGCCTGGAGCGGGCGGCCGCTCAGGTGGAAAACGTCAAGGGCGTGGTCAACGAACTCACCGTTGGCTTTCCTTCGGCGCTCACCGCCCGGGCCTCGGACGGCATCATCGCGGGCAAGGTCCGCGCGAAGTTCATTGAAGCGGCCGACCTGTCGGCGTCGGCCTTCAAGATCACGGTGGAGGCCGGCGTCGTTCACCTGATGGGCATGGTCTCCGAGGCCGAGGCCCGTCGCGCCACGCAACTGGCCGCCGGCGTTTCCGGGGTGAAGAAGGTGGTGCGGGTGTTCGAGTACATCTCCGCCGAAGAGGTGATGAAACTGCGCGCGCGGGCTGACGGCACCCGCTGAGGAATCGCGCTGCAGGCCCGCTCCTCAGGCCCGCGATGATGCGGGCCTTGAAGCCGTCTCAGCGCAGCCGCTTGATCAGACTGGACGTGTCCCAGCGCTGCCCGCCCATGGCCTGCACGTCGGCGTAGAACTGGTCCACCAGGGCCGTCACCGGCAGCTTTGCCCCGTTGCGGCGGGCCTCGTCCAGGCAAAGGCCCAGGTCCTTGCGCATCCAGTCCACGGCGAAGCCGAAGTTGAAGCGGTCGTCCACCATGGTGGGCCCGCGGTTGTCGAGCTGCCAGCTTTGCGCGGCCCCCTTGCCGATCACCTCCAGCACCAGCTTCATGTCCAACCCGGACTTCAGGCCGAAGGCGATGCCTTCGCTCAGGCCCTGAATAAGGCCTGCGATGCAGACTTGGTTCACCATCTTGGCCAACTGCCCTGCGCCGCTTTGGCCGACGAGCGTCACCGCGCGTGAGAAGGCCAGGGTCACCGGCTTGATGGTGTCGAAGGCCGGCTGGTCGCCGCCGCACATCACGGTCAGCAGCCCGTTGACCGCGCCGGCCTGTCCACCGGACACCGGCGCATCCACAAAGTGCAGGCCGCGGGCAAGCGCTGCGGCGTGGAGTTCCCGCGCCACTTCGGCGGAGGCCGTGGTGTGGTCCACGAAGATCGCGCCGGGCTTCATGCCGGAGAATGCACCGTCGGCACCCGTGGTGACGGCGCGCAGGTCGTCGTCATTGCCCACGCACGAATAGACGATGTCGGCGTCGCGCGCCGCTTCTTGGGGCGTGGTCGCCGCCGCGCCGCCGAACTCCGTCACCCAGGCCTGGGCCTTGGCGGGCGTTCGGTTGTAGACCGTCACCTGGTGTCCGGCGCGCGCCAGATGACCCGCCATGGGCAGGCCCATCACACCCAGGCCAATGAAGGCCAGGCGCCGCGGGGGCACGGTTTCATAGGTCTTGCTGCCGATGCTGCTCATTTCATGTTCTCCGGGTAACGGGCATGCCGGCGCGCCTCCTCGGCCGCAATCAGGCCGCTGCGCAGCAGCGTGGACAAATGCTGATCCAGCGTCTGCATGCCCTGTGACAGCCCGGATTGCATCACGGAATACATCTGGGCCACCTTGTTCTCGCGAATGAGGTTGCGGATGGCCGGGGTGCCGAGCATGATCTCCAGCGCCGCCACGCGCCCCTTTCCGTCCACGGTCTTGCACAGGGTCTGCGAAATCACACCCTGCAGGGATTCGGACACCATCGCCCGCACCATGTCCTTCTCGCCCGCGGGGAACACATCGATCAACCGGTCCAGGGACTTCGCGGCACTGCTGGTGTGCAGGGTGGCCAACACCAGGTGTCCCGTCTCAGCCGCGGTCAAGGCCAGGCGAATCGTCTCCAGGTCCCGCAATTCACCCACCAGGATCACGTCCGGGTCCTCACGCAGGGCCGAACGCAGGGCTTGCGCAAAGCCCAGGGTGTGCGTGCCCACCTCACGCTGATTGACCAGGCAGCGACGGCTTTCATGCACGAATTCAATCGGGTCCTCGATGGTCAGGATGTGCCCATCATCCAGGCGGTTGCGATGGTCCACCATGGCTGCCATCGAGGTGCTCTTGCCCGAGCCGGTGGGCCCGGTGAACAGCACCAGACCGCGGGGCAACATGGCCAATTCGCTCAGGGCGCGCGGGGCCTGCAGGCTTTCCAGCGTGCGCACCACCGAAGGCACCACCCGGATGGCCGCGGCGGGCCCGCGTTGTTGCCAGAACAAGTTGACGCGAAACCGCGACAAACCCAGCACCTCGTAGGCCAGGTCAAGTTCCAACTGCGATTCGTAGGTCTTGAGCTGGGCCGGGCTGAGCAACTGGCCGATGAGGATGGCCACATCGGCCGATTGGAGTGTGGGCCGGTTCGTGCGCAGGATGTCGCCGTTGATCCGCAGCAAAGGCGGCATGCCCGCGGTGAGGTGCAGGTCGGATGCGCCTCGTTGCAGGGTCTCGGTCAGAAGGTCGGCGATCTTCATGGGCGTGGAATGCTCGGTTGATGCTGGGCAGCCGCAGGCTGCGGTACGCTCGTTTGATTATGGCGAGCATCGATGGGGCGCTCAGGCGCATAAACGAGCGGATTTCACAGGCGTGCGAGGCCTGTGGGCGCACCGCTGCCGCGGTGAAGCTCTTGGCCGTGAGCAAGACGCATCCCCTCGCGGCGGTGCACGAGGCGGCCGCGTCTGGCCAACGGGCCTTTGGCGAAAACTACGTGCAGGAAGGCGTGGACAAGATTCGGCATTGGCGGGAGTTGCAGCGCGACGACGCTGGCATGCCAACGCTGGAATGGCACCTCATCGGCCCTTTGCAGAGCAACAAGACGCGCGAGGTGGCCGAGCACTTCGACTGGGTGCACAGCGTGGACCGGTTGAAGGTCGCGCAGCGCCTGTCGGACCAGCGACCGGCGGATTTACCGCCATTGCAGGTGTGCCTGCAGGTCAACATCAGTGGCGAGGCCAGCAAGTCCGGCGTGCCGCCAGAACACGCGTTGGAACTGGCGCGCGCGGTGCACGCGCTGCCACGCCTGAACTTGCGCGGATTGATGTCGATTCCCGAGCCCGCAGCCGATGCCGCAGGGCGCCGTGCGCCCCACCAGGCCTTGCGTGAGCTGCGGGATGCACTGCAGCGGGCGCAGCCCACGCTGCACCTGGATGTGCTGAGCATGGGCATGAGCGATGATCTGGATGAGGCCATTGCCGAAGGCGCCACGCTGGTACGGGTCGGCACGGCGATATTCGGAAGGAGGAACGCAGGTGCAATCTCCCCTGAAAACCCCAACTGAAGCGGTCCTGATCGGCGCGCCCACCGACATTGGGGCCGGTGCGCGCGGCGCATCCATGGGCCCTGAAGCCTTGCGCGTGGCGGGGCTGCAAGGCGCGCTGGAGCAGCACGGCCTGCGCGTGCGCGATGCGGGCAACCTTCACGGCCCCGCCAACCCCTGGCAAGCACCGATCGCCGGGTATCGGCATCTGCCCGAGGTGTTGGCCTGGAACCAGGCCGTGCACGAGGCCGTCGGTGCAGCCTTCACGCAAGGGGGCCTGCCCATCCTGCTGGGCGGCGACCACTGCCTGGCCATGGGCAGCATCAGCGCGGTGGCGCGGCACTGCCGCAGCGCGGGCAAGAAGCTGCGCGTGCTGTGGCTCGATGCCCATGCCGACTTCAACACCAGCGAGCTCACGCCCAGCGGCAACTTGCACGGCATGCCGGTGGCCGTTCTCTGCGGACACGGTCCCTCCGAGTTGGTGGGCCTGGGCGGGTTCAGCGCAGCCGACCCTGCCCTCAAGCCCAAGTGGGTGCGCCAGATCGGTATCCGCAGCGTGGACCCGGGCGAAAAGCGATTCGTGCACGAGCAGGGCCTGGAAGTGTTCGACATGCGTTACATCGACGAGATGGGCATGCGCCATGCCATGGAGCTGGCCTTGGCCACGCTGGACGAGCACACCCATCTGCATGTGAGCTTCGATGTGGATTTCCTGGAACCCGAGATTGCCCCGGGTGTGGGCACCACCATTCCCGGTGGCCCCACCTACCGGGAGGCGCAGCTGTGCATGGAGATGATCGCCGACACCGGCCGCCTCGCGAGCCTGGACATCATGGAACTCAACCCCGCACTGGATGTGCGCAACAAGACCGCCGTGCTGGCGGTTGACCTGGTGGAAAGCCTCTTCGGCAAGAGCACCCTCATGCGCAAGAACTGAAACAAGGACAAGTCAGTGGATCTCTCCCGTTTTCCCCGCCGCCGCTACACGCCCTTTGCCACGCCTATCGAGCCCATGCCGCGCTTCTCGGCTGCGTTGGCGGCCACCTGCCCGGGTGGCGCGGGCCCTGAAGTCTGGGTCAAGCGCGACGACCAGCTTGGCCTGTTTCCAGGCGGCAACAAGACCCGCAAGCTCGAATTCCTGGTGGCCGACGCCTTGGCCCAGGGCTGCGACACCCTGGTGACCGTGGGCGCGCCGCAGTCCAACCACTGCCGCATCACGCTGTCGGCGGCGGTGAAGGAAGGCCTGAAGTGCCGCTTCGTCATTGAGGAGCGTGTGCCCGGCACCTACGACCTCAATGCCAGTGGCAACCAGTTCATGTTCCGTCTCATGGGCGTGGAAGCGCAGCGGGCCGTGCCGGCGGGCAGCGACCTCAAGGCGGCACTGCAGGAGGAACTGGCCACGCTGGTCTCGATGGGCCGCAAGGGCTACGCCATTCCCACGGGCGGCTCGAACGCGATCGGCGGCTTGGGCTATGTGGCCTGCGCGCAGGAATTGCAGCAGCAGTGGTTCGACATGGGGCTGCGCTTTGACGAGGTGGTGGTGGGCTCGGGCTCCTCAGGCACGCACGGCGGCCTGGTGGCGGGTTTCCTGGGCAACCGCATCGACGTGCCCGTGGTGGGTGTGGGCGTGAGCCGCGACCCGGCCGACCAAGTGCCGGTGGTGCACCGCGAGGCCCAGGCCGTGTGCGACCTGCTGGACCTGAACCTGCAGGTGCCCGTGGAGGCCGTGCAGTGCGAGGGCGGCTACTGGCAACCGAAGTATTCGGTGCCCAATGCGCGCATGGTGGAGGCGGTACAGATGCTGGCGCGCACCGAAGGCATCCTGCTGGATCCGGTGTACACCGGCAAGATCATGGCGGGCCTCATTGGCATGGCCCGCGCCGGGCGCTGGAAACCCGGCCAGAAGGTGCTGTTCCTCCACACCGGAGGTCTGCCTTCGCTGCACGCCTATGAGTCGATCGTGCTGGGGGATGGGGCCGGGCTGGCGCCATGAGCGGCGGCGACAGGCTCAGTCGATGAGCCTGGGGCCAGCCGCTGATGCCCTGGTCTTCAGGGATACAGCCCGCGGTCCCGCCGCACCATCAGGATTCGTTCACAGGCCACGGCGAACGTGGCCGTGCGCAGCGTGATGCGGTGCTGGTCGGCGGTTTCCCAGATCTTGTTGAGTGAGGTGACCATGATGTGGTCCAGGCGCTCGTTGATTTCCTCTTCGGTCCAGAAGTAGGAACTGAAGTCCTGCACCCACTCGAAGTAGCTCACAGTCACGCCGCCGGCGTTGCAGATCACGTCGGGTACCACCAGGATGCCGCGGTCGGCCAGGATGTCGTCGGCCTCGGGCAGCGTGGGGCCGTTGGCGCCTTCCAGCACCAGCTTCGTGCGCAGACGCTGCGCGCGTGCCGGGGTGATCTGCCCCTCCAGGGCGGCGGGAATCAAAATGTCGGTGGGCACGTCCCAGAACTCCTCGGCCTGTAAGGCCTCACCACCCCTGAAGCCACCAACGCCGCCAGTGGCCTTCACATGCGCCAGCAGGGCCGCCACATCCAGGCCGCTTTCCGCATGCACCGTGCCGCTGTGGTCCTGCACGGCCACGAGCTTGGCGCCTGCGGCCACGAACAACTCAGCCGCCACCGAGCCCACGTTGCCGAAGCCCTGAACGGCCATGCGTGCGCCTTCGAGCTTCAGACCCGTGCGGCGCGCCGCCTCTCGGCCCGTGACGAACACGCCGCGGCCTGTGGCCTTCACGCGGCCCAGGCTGCCGCCCAGGTGCACCGGCTTGCCGGTGACCACACCCGTGGCCGTGGAGCCGGTGTTCATGGAATAGGTGTCCATCATCCACGCCATCACCTGCGCGTTGGTGTTCACGTCCGGCGCGGGGATGTCCTGCTGCGGGCCGATGATGATGCCGATCTCGCTCGTGTAGCGGCGCGTCATGCGCTCGAGTTCCTTCGCGGAGAGCTGCCGCGGATCCACGCGGATGCCGCCCTTGGCGCCGCCGAAGGGCAGGTTCACCGCCGCGTTCTTGATGCTCATCCAGGCCGCCAGGGCCATCACTTCTTCCATCGTCACGTCGGGGTGGAAGCGCACGCCGCCCTTGCCCGGTCCGCGGCTCAGGTTGTGCTGCACGCGAAAGCCCTCGAAATGGGCGATGGTGCCGTTGTCCAGTTCGATGGGTACATCCACCACCAGCGCGCGCTTGGGGCGCTTGAGGGTCTCGGCCCAGCGGCCGAGTTCGCCCAAGTAAGGTGCCACGCGGTCGACCTGGGCCAGGTAGGTGTGCCAGGGGCTGTCGTGGCCGGGGGTGACATAGGAAAGGCCGTGGGGGGTGGCGGCCGTGGCGGTCGTCGAGGACATCAAGCGGGTCTCCTTCAGGTTGGCTGTCGGTGGGCCGCCTGGGATGTCCGAGGGCCCTTTTGGGGCCGGGCTCGTCGCCTCAGGTCGGCGTGTGGGCACTGTAGAAGACCGCGTTCAGCCGACATACGCAGGTTTATGCGTTTCTTGCATAGCCGCTGGTGAGGGCGCTCATGATCCCTCGTCAACCCCCCTGAAATGGGGTGCCGCGCAACCGCGGATCAGCGCTGCACGGATTGAAGGTCGCCGACTGCATGACCGGCATCAAGCCAGGCCTGCTGGGCCCTCCAGGCCGGGTTGAACAGCGTGTCCGTGTAGCGCTCGCCGCTGTCGCAGATCAGTGTGGCGATGCTGCCCCGCTCCCCTCGTGCGGCCATTTCCCGGGCCAAGTGCAGCGCTGCGGCAAAGTTGCAGCCCGTGGATGGCCCCACCCGCCGACCCAGCCGCTCCGACAGGTCCAGGGCGGCCGCGAAGCTGCGCGCATCCGGGATGCGCAGCATGCGGTCGATGACCGCTGGCAAAAAGCTGGGCTCGACCCGAGGTCGGCCGATGCCCTCGATGCGGCCCCGAACGGTGGACAGCAGGTCGCGCCGGCTCTGGGCAAAGGCGTCGAAGAACACTGAGTGTTCGGGGTCGGCCACGGCCAGTTCGGTGCAGGCCAGCGTGTCACGCCGGTAGCGGATGTAGCGGCCGATGGTGGCCGAGGTGCCGCCCGTGCCCGCACCCACCACGACCCAGCGCGGCAGCGGGTGCGCCTCGCGCTGCATCTGGGCGAACAGGCTTTCCGCGATGTTGTTGTTGCCCCGCCAGTCGGTGGCCCGCTCGGCAAAGGTGAACTGGTCCATGTAGTGGCCGCGCGTGTCTTGCGCAAGGGCCTCGGCCTGGGCATAGACCTCGGAGGCCGGCACTTCGCGGCATTGGCCGCCGAAGAAGGCGATTTCTTGCAGCTTGCGCGGGGCCGTGCCCTGCGGCACCACGGCCACGAAAGGCAGTCCCAGCAGTCGCGCGAAGTAGGCCTCGCTGATGGCGGTGGAGCCGCTGGAGGCCTCCACGATGGTCGTGTCCTCGCCGATATGCCCGTTGCACAGCCCGTAGAGGAACAGGGAGCGGGCCAGGCGGTGCTTCAAGCTGCCGCTGGGGTGGGTGGACTCGTCCTTGAGGTACAGGTCCACGCCCGGGGCTTCGGGCAGGGCCAGCGGAATGAGGTGCGTGTCGGCGGAGCGGCGGGCATCGGCTTCGATGCGGCGCAGCGCCTCGGCCACCCAGGTGCGGTTTGGCATGGGGCGATGATGCGGCAGCGGCGCGGGTCTGTGAAGGCGGACGACCCGGCGTCCTAAACTCTGACCATGAATTCTTCCGGCGCTGCAACTTCAACCGATCCCACCATCGCCTTCATCGGCGGCGGCAACATGGCCCGTGCCTTGATCGGCGGACTGGTGCAGACCGGCACGCCCGCCGCTCGCATCCGCGTAGTGGAGCCCCACGCGCCGCAGCGGGAGGTGCTGCAGCAGCGTTTCGGTGTTCGCGCCTTGGCCGCCGCGGACGCCTCGCTCTCTTCGGCTGCACTGGTGGTGTGGGCGGTGAAGCCGCAGTTGTTCAAGGAAGCCGCGCAGCCCTGTGCACCCTTCGTGGCGCAGGCCCTGCAACTCAGCGTGATGGCGGGCATTCGGTGTGCGGCCATCGAAGCGGCCACGGGCACCACACGCATCGTGCGCGCCATGCCCAACACGCCGGCTTTGATTGGACAGGGCATGGCTGGCTTGTATGCGCGGCCGGCGGTGGCCCCAGCCGAACGTGAACAGGTGGAGCGTCTGTTCGCGCCCACCGGGCGCAGCGTGTGGGTGGCTGAAGAAGCCGACCTGGATGCGGTCACGGCCCTGTCCGGGTCAGGCCCGGCCTATGGTTTTTACTTGATCGAGGCCATGGTGGAGGCCGCGCAGCGCATGGGCCTGGGCGTCGAGCAGGGCCGCGAGATGGCCATCCAGACCGTGCTGGGCGCCTCAATGTTGGCGCAGCAGTCGGCTCAATCCCCAGCGGAATTGCGCGCCCAGGTCACGTCCAAGGGCGGCACCACGCATGCGGCCATTTCGCATCTGGAAGCGCAAGGCGTGAAGGAGGCCATCGTGCAGGCGCTATTGGCGGCGCAGGCGCGGGCGCGTGAACTGGGGGATGAGTTCGGGCGTTGATTCCCGGGCCGCGCGCAGGCGCGGGCCTTCAGCGCAGCGCCAGGTCCACCGCGGTGCCGGCGAACACCGCAAAGCCCAGCCAGTGGTTGAGCCGGAAGGCCTTGAAGCAACCGTCGCGGCTGCGGCTGCGGATCAGCGTGTAGTGCCAGGCCACTTGCAGGCCCGCGGCCACGATGCCCAGCTGGAACCACAGGCCCAGTCCCATGCCGCTGCCCAGCCAGCTCCAGCTCCACAGGTGCACCAGGTAGAAGGCCATGACGGCGGCCACATCGGCACGGCCCAGGGTGATGGCCGAGGTCTTCATGCCAATGCGCAGGTCGTCGTCGCGGTCAACCATGGCGTATTCGGTGTCGTAGGCCAGCACCCAGAACAGGTTGGATACCAGCAGGGCCCAGGCCTGCCAGGGCACCGCATCACGGACCGATTGAAGCGACCACTCACTGCCACCTAAGACTGCAGAAAACGCCATGGGAATGCCGAAGCTGAAGGCCACGCCCAGCACCGCCTGCGGCATGCTGAGCACCCGTTTGGCATAGGGGTAGAGCACCGAAATCAGCAGGGCCGGGCCGCACAGCAGGATGGTGGGCGCGTTGGTGGTCAGCGTCAGCCCGAAGGCCACGAGCGCCAGGGAGGCACCCACCAGCAGCGCCTCTTTCACCGACACCGCACCGCTGGTCACCGGGCGCTGCGCGGTCCGCTTCACGTGGCGGTCGAAGTCCCGGTCGGCCACGTCGTTGATGCAGCAGCCCGCGCTGCGCATGAGGACGGTGCCCAGCACGAACACCACCAGCAGGTGCCAGCCCGGAAAACCGTCGGCTGCCACCCACAGGGCGCTCAGGGTGGGCCATAGCAGCAGCAGCCAACCCGCCGGGCGGTCCCAGCGGATCAGATTCAGATAAAGCGACAGGCTCTTCATCAAAAATGGGGTCAGACCCCATTTTCCTTGCAGGTTCAGGAGTGTGGGCATCTCGCGTGGGATTTTCGCTTCTGGACGGGCGCGCGCGTTCACAATCCTCGGCACCCGCAAAGTGGCAGCCGCATCGGCGACCTGCCCACCAACAGGAGTCCTCATGAGCACCGTTCCCGAGTCTCGCCGATTGGCCCTGAAGGCCGCCACTGCCCTCGGCATGGCCCTGACTTTGACCCTGACCCTGCCCCTGCCCCAGCCCGTGCTGGCGCAAACGCCCGCAGGCCCCGACCGCGTGGTTTATCACATCGACAACGCCGGCCTGCAGGCCACCAAGGGGCTGCGCAACATCCGCAACCACCTGGATGTCGCGCCCGACACCGAAATCGTCGTGGTCACGCATGCGGAAGGGGTGGACTTCCTGATGGAAGGCGCCAAGGACCCCAAGAACCCCAACATCGACTACGCCGCCCTTGTTTCCGCCTTGAAGGCCCGCAAGGTGCGCTTCGAGGTGTGCGAGATCACGCTGAAGAACCGCAACCTCAAGCGCGAGCAGTTCTCCCTGGACGCGGAATTCACGCCGTCTGGCGTGGTGCGCATCGGGCGCCTGCAGGCGCGCGAGGGGTACGCCTACATCAAGCCCTGAGTGGTGTGCGTGCAGGTTGGTCTACGGGTGGGCCACTGCCACCGCATTCCGTCGCGCGTGCGCGCAATCCGTCGCAAGGCGGTGGTGGGCGGCCTCGCACCTGGCGACACTGCCTCCACTTCAGAAAGGATCAACCATGAACCACCAGCCCTCCACGCCCTCGCCGCACGCCCGCAACCACCATCCTGCGCCTTTGGCCCGGCGCCTGGTCACCCTGGCGCTGGCTGTTGGCGTGGGCCTGGCGGTGACCGGGCTGAGCATTCCCTCCGCTGCATGGGCCGCCGATGAACTGCGTGCGGTCTCGGGCTTTCAGGCCGTGGCCCTGGAGGGCGCCATGACGGTGAAGGTGTCGCTGGCCACGCAGGAGCGGGTGCAGGTCAGCGCCTCAGGCAAGGGTCACGAAGCGGTGGAAACCGTGGTGGAAAGCCGCAAGGGCGTGCCCACGCTGGTGATTCGACAGACGGGTTCGTGGTGGTCGCGCAAGACCGACGCGGTGGTCACGGTGCAGGCTCCCCAGTTCAAAGCACTGGGCGTGGCCGGTTCGGGCCTGATGGAGGCACAACTGTCCAATCAACCGTCGCTGCTGCTGATGATGGCCGGATCGGGCGACTTGAACGTCAAGGGACTGACCGCGCATCAGGTGGAGGTGAACGTGGCCGGCAGCGGAGACGTGCGGGTGCAGGGGGCTGCGCAGAATCTGTCTGTGAACGTGGCAGGCAGCGGGGACGCCTGGCTGAAGGACCTGGAGGCTGAGGACGTGAAGGTGAGTGTGGCGGGCAGCGGTGATGCGCGCGTGAATGCCCGCCAGCGCCTTAGGGTGTCGGTGGCGGGCAGTGGGGATGTGCGCTACAGCGGCGAAGCGAAGGACATCGTGTCGGCCGTGTTGGGCAGTGGCACCGTCAAGCGGGAGTGAGTCTCGGCGACGTTCTTGCAAGAACGGGTGCCAGCCCCGTGCTCAGCCATCCATCTGCTTCTGGAACACCAGCCCCGCGTGCTCGCGCAGGGCGTGGAACTGGATCTTGGGCCAGTTGTCCTGCATGGCGCGCAGTTCGCCCGCGTACTCCAACAGCACCGTCGGCGCATTCACCGCATCAAAGGCCACGCGGTGCGCGTTGTGGTCGATGAAGCGCTGCAGTTCCTTGTCGCCACCGTTCTCGTCTGAACACGTCACCCAACGCGCCACGTTGTAACGCGCCGGCGCAATCCGGGCCTTGCAGCTGTATTCGTGTTCCAGTCGGTGGGCCACCACCTCAAACTGCAGCTGCCCCACGGCGCCCAGCATCAGCACCGAACCCGCGGCGGGGCGGAACACTTGGATCGCGCCCTCTTCGCCGAGCTGCTGCAGCCCGGCCTTGAGCTGCTTGGTCTTGAGCGGGTCGGCCACTTCCACCGTGCGGAACATCTCGGGCGCGAAGAAGGGCAGGCCAGTGAATTGCAAGGCCTCGCCTTCGGTGAGCGTGTCGCCCAGTTGCAGCACACCGTGGTTGGGGATGCCGATGATGTCGCCGGCAAAGGCCTCCTCCAGCAGTTCGCGCCGTTGGCTCATGAAGGTGACCACGGTGTTGGGCCGCAGCTCCTTGCCGCTGCGCACCACCTTCAGCCGCATGCCGCGCTCGAACTTGCCGCTGGCCACCCGCACGAAGGCGATGCGGTCGCGGTGCGCCGGGTCCATGTTGGCCTGGATCTTGAACACCACGCCGGTGAACTTCTTCTCATCCGGGTCCACCGTGCGCTGGATGGACGGCCGTGCCGCCGGCGCAGGGGCCAAGTCCACCAGGGCGTCCAACACCTCCTGCACGCCGAAGTTGTTGATGGCCGAACCGAAGAACATCGGCGTTTGCCGGCCGGCCAGGAACTCGGTCTCGTCGAAGGCCGGCGCGGCCTCGCGCACCAATTCGATTTCCCCGGCGGACTGCTCATAGGCCGCGCCGAAGCGTTCGGCCAGGGCGGGGTTGGCCAAGCCTTCGATCACTTCTTCATCACCGGCCACCCGGTCTTCACCGGGACGGAACACCCGCATTTGGTCCTTGCGCAGGTCCAGCACGCCCCCGAAGAACTTGGCCATGCCCACCGGCCAGGTGAAGGGCACCACCGTCATGCCGAGTTCGCGCTCGATCTCGTCCATGAGGTTCAAAGGCTCCTGCACCTCGCGGTCCATCTTGTTCACGAAGGTGAGGATGGGCGTGTTGCGCGCACGGCAGACCTGCAGCAGGCGCCGCGTCTGCGGCTCCACGCCATTGGCCGCGTCAATGACCATGAGTGCTGCGTCCACGGCAGTCAGCACCCGGTAGGTGTCTTCCGAAAAGTCCTGGTGGCCCGGCGTGTCCAACAGATTGATGACGCAGTCGCGGTACTCCATCTGCATCACGGAAGACGCCACCGAGATGCCGCGCTGCTTTTCAATCTCCATCCAGTCCGAGGTGGCGTGGCGGCTGGCTTTGCGGGCCTTCACCGAGCCGGCAATTTGAATGGCACCGGAGAAGAGCAGGAGCTTCTCGGTGAGCGTGGTCTTGCCCGCGTCGGGGTGAGAAATGATGGCGAAGGTGCGCCGACGGCGCACTTGCGGGGAGAGTTCGGACATCCCCGGATTATCCGGGGGCACCCGTTGGAGTGATTGACAACAATCTGAAGCGTTGTCATCATGTCCAACAATGAGGGCTGTTGAGCTATTGCGTCGCCGACTCGTCTTCAGCGAGACCGCATTCGTAGAGTTGGCGGTCTGGCAGCTTCCCAAACCGCTGCCCGGCTCCAGCCATGGCTACAAGTACCGGCTGGCTTATGTGGTCGATGGCGTGTGTGTTTTGAGATATGACAACGAAGCGGGTAAAGGGGATCATCGACACATCCGCAGCCACGAACATCCTCTGGTGTTTGAAGGCGTCGATCGCCTTCTGGCTGCTTTCTTGCGCGATATAGAAAGGATCAACCGTGAAGACCGTGATTCTTGAGGTGAAGGATCCGGCCGTCGTGATGGCGGAGGTTGCACAGGCTTGGAAGACCGGCCGGGGATCACGCACCGACCGGATCGCCTTTGCCAGTCCAGAACTGCTGTGGAAGGTGCTGACCGCCAAGCGCTGGGAATTGCTCAAGGTTCTATGTGGGGCCGGTCCGTTGTCCGTTCGCGAGGCAGCGCGTCGGGTCGGACGGGATGTGAAGGCGGTGCACAGCGACTTGACGGCCTTGCTGTCCGCAGGAGTCCTCACACGCTCTGTGTCGGGGCAGGTCGAGTTCCCGTATGAGGCCGTGAAGGTGGAATTCATGTTGCAGGCCGCCTGATGACCACACAACCCATCCGATGGCCTGAGCCGTTGGCGCGCGGCAGCCGCATCGGCATCACCGCCCCCGGCCATGCACCGGGCCATCACCCCTGGGCATGGTCCCGTTCGCAAAGGACAGTCTCGCCCCTGCCGTGCTGCGCTAGAGTGGGAACGCACTTGGAGAAAGCCAGCCATGTACCTGCCCTCTCACTTCGAAGAAAACGACCCCGCAGCCCTTCGCGCCTTGATGGCGGACCATCCGTTGGCCACCTGGGTGTGCGTGGTCGAGGGGCAGCCAGTGGTCAATCACCTCCCCTTTCACCTCGATGAGACCCGCGGCCCTCACGGCACGCTGATCGGGCACCTGGCCCGCGCCAACCCCTTGTGGAAGGCGTCGCCCTCGCCGGGGGTGCTCGTGTTCCAGGGCCCGCAGTCCTACGTGACGCCCAGCTGGTACCCCAGCAAACAGGAACACGGCAAGGTGGTGCCCACCTGGAACTATGCGGTGGTGCACGCGCATGGCACGCCCCGCTACATCCATGACAAGCCCGAACTGCACGCACTGGTGTCGCGCCTGACGAATCATCACGAGACCCCGCGCGCCAAGCCCTGGGCCGTGGACGACGCGCCGCACGACTACACACAGGCCATGCTGGGCGCCATCGTGGGCGTGGAGATCCCCATTGAGCGGCTCGTGGGTAAGTTCAAGCTCAGCCAGAACCGCAGCGACGTGGATCGTGAGGGCGTGCGGACCGGTGCTTCTGCGGACGATGAAGCGGCGCGCGCCATGGCGCAGTGGATGCGACCCTGAGTGCACCTCGGCGCCTATCCATGGGTCGAGTGGCCGCATGATGGCGCCACCTCCATCATGGCGATGAGCCCATGCAGCTTGCGTTGACCACCGCCCTGCTGGCGCCCGTTCTGCTGTGGCAGGGTCGGCGCGTGCGGCGAACGGCCCTGGAACTGCCCGAGGCCGCCGGTCCTCGCGAGGGCATCCAAGGTGAAGGCTCGCCCATGCGCCTGCTGGTGCTGGGTGATTCAGCTGCCGCTGGCGTAGGCGTGCAGGCCCAGGAGGAAGCGGTCACCGGGCGCCTGGTGGAGGCGCTGGCGGCGCAACAGCGGCAGGTGCAGTGGCAGTTGGTGGCGCGCTCCGGCGATCGGTTGTTGCACCTGATCAAGGCCCTGGAGCGCGTGCCCGCGCAGCCGCAGGACCTGATCGTGATCTCGGTGGGCATCAACAATGTGCTCAAGGGCACGCCGCCCGAGCGTTGGCGGCAGGGGCTTGAGGAACTGATGAAGGCCATCGACGAGCGCCACACCCCGCAGCGCGTGGCCCTGTGCGGTATTCCGCGCATCCAGGACTTCCCGCTGCTGCCTCATCCCCTGGCCTGGGTGCTGGGGGTGCGGGCGCAGCGACTCAACCGGGTGACGCAGCAGGTGCTGGCTTCGCGGGGTGCGAATCGATCGGCTTGGCGCTACATCGACATGGCGCTGCCATTGAGCCCCGAGCACCTGGCGCACGACGGCTTTCACCCCAATGCCCTGTCATGCCGACTGTGGTGTGAGCGGATACTGGCGGGCGTGTAGGCGCCTGTGACTCCGACCATGCCCACAGACCTGAAGTTCACCATGCCTTTGCCCGAGCACGCCTGCCCACTGTGTGGCGGGCCCAACGACTGCGCCGCCGCGCGCCGCGGTTCGTTCAGCACGCCCTGCTGGTGCCGCGAAGCCACCTTCAGCGCTGAACTGCTGGCCCAGGTGCCGCCGGCATTGCAGGGGCGCGCCTGCATTTGTGCGCAGTGCGCGGCAGCAGCCCAGCGTGCGCCGCAAGCCCTTGAGAGTCCGTTGACGAACGATGAGTGATCTACCCGACCTGCCCCCGATTGAGCGCGGCCGCTACCGCCACTACAAGGGACTGGACTACGAAGTGCTGGGCGTGGTGCGCCACAGCGAAACGCTTCAGCCGCTGGTGCTGTACCGACCGCTGTACAACACCAGCGGGGATTGGGTGCGGCCGTATGCGATGTTCCTTGAACGGGTGGTGGTCGATGGCGTTGAGCAGCCGCGCTTTGCTTGCATGGCCTCCGCTGTAGATCCGGCCCAGGCCGTGGACGAAGGCTTGGGCCACTACAACGCGCAGGCTGCCCCTTTGCACGAAGTGCAACCCTTGTTTTTGGTGGAGCACGACCAGGACGGCCGCGTGATCGCCGGTGCCACCGGGCGCTTGTGGGCGGATTGCGCCGAGCTTCAGCAGCTCTGGGTTGATGAGGCCCAGCGCCGTCGCGGCCTGGGGCGTCAGATACTGCAGGCGTTTGAGCGACAGGCCGCCGCCAGCGGTGCGCGCCAGGTGTTCCTGGAGACGTTCAGCTTCCAGGCGCCGGAGTTCTACGCGCGTTGCGGATACGTGACCGACTGGGTCAATCCCCGCTTCCCACATGGCATCCGCAAGCACCACATGTCACGCGACCTGCCTTGAATCCGTTCAGCACCGTGAAGGAGTTCCCACCATGATCCAAGCCCGCTGCCGCTGTGGCACCTTCCGCTTCGAATCCACCAGTGCCCCCATCCTGCAGTTGGTGTGCCACTGCACGCAGTGCCGCGAAGTGTCGGGCCAGCCCTTCACCGCCTTCAGCTTCTTCAAGGTGCGCGACACGCAAACCCAGGGTGAACACCGCACCGTCGAATTCACTGCCGACACCGGCGCCCGCACCGTGCGCGAGGTGTGTACCTCCTGCGGCGACATGCTGATCGACCGCACCGATGGATTTCCGAAAGTGGTGGGTGTGGTGCACGGGCGCATCGCGCCGGCCCTGCCCTTCCAGCCCGCCCACCATGTGTGGACCGACAGTCGCGTGCCCGAGACGGTGCTGCCCGAGGGCGTCACGCTGTTCCCCAAGGGTGCCGCCTGAGCCTGGCGATGGCGGGGCCCCGGCCTTTCAGGCTGATCAGTCCTTGAAGTAGACCAGCTGCTGTGAGCTGGCCAGCAACTGCCCCCGCGCGCTCCACACTTCGGCCCGCTGATCGAAGAATCCGGCGTGGTAGCGCAGCACCCGCGCCACGCCCAGTACATGCGCAGACCCCTGCTCGGCCAGGGCGGCGGCGTCGGCATGAAAGCAGTTGCTCATGGTGATGGTGCCGATGGGCCCGTAGCGCCGTCGGCGGATCATCACGCGCGGGAAGAAGCTGTCGCAAATGGCGGTCAGCGAAGCGAAGTCCAGCGGTCGCGGCGGCTCGTCTCGCACCCAGCCTTCGGTCACGGAGTCGCCCTGCTCGACGCCATCAAAGGTCATGGGCGACTGACCCGGGCGAAAGCGCATGTCGTAACTGCGCACCCAGGGCGGGCGTCCCTCTGAAGAAAAGCGCTCGATCGCATCGGGCGATGGCAATTCGGGTGGCGTGACCTCGGCCTCGGCCCAGGTGGGCCGGCGCAGCGCGAACACGGCCGAACCGCTGGCCACCACGTCGCCGTTCTGGGTCATCAGCAGGTTCCAGTGCTGGGTGGACCGGTTGGTCCGCATGGGCACCGCCTTCACCTCGAAGGCACCATCGGCCACAGGAGCGGCGTAGTTCACCGTGTGGGCAACGGGGTCGCCCAGGCGCTGCGGGTGCTGCAGGGCCGCCTGCAGCAACACCGCGGCGGTGGTGCCGCCAAAGGGCCCCACCATGTTGGCGTAGGCCGCGTGGGTGTGGCCCAGCCAGCGGTGTTCGCCGGCCGGACTGAGGTGAACGGACTCGTCGAAGGGGTGCAAGGCCGTGGGTGAATGTGAATCAGCAGGCGCAGTCATCAGCCCATCATAGGTGGCAAGGCCTTGACCAGCTCCTGCTTGCGGGACGTGGCGCCGCCCATCAAGGCGAACCCCTGGAGTGAACCATCGGACCCGTGCGCCAGTGCGGCGCAGCCGCCCTCCAGCGCCTCACTGGTCCATTCCACCGCCGCACCC
>JAIYCN010000316.1 GCA_027487995.1 Rubrivivax sp.
AATCTCCAGGCCGAGGGGGCCATCGCCCACCAGGCCACCCTTCACGGGGACGTCGACCTCTTCTGACGCCCCCCCCCTACCCCCCATCCCCCCCCCGATCGGGCGGGTCGAATCCGGGAAAACCCGCGCGCGCACCCCCTGACGCCCCAGCGGCGGCTGACTACACTCATCCTCCCGCCCGGCCCGTGCCCACATATGCGCCACGGCATAGGGCTTTCATCGCTTTGCCCCCACCCCGGTATGCAGCTCATCTGGGTCTCGGGTCCCACCGCCAAGGTGGTGACGCTGTCCATCACCGCCCGCACCATTGGCGCCGCCCTCGCGGCGCTGTGCGGCTTCATGCTGGCCCTGGGCGTGCTGTTCCATTTCGTCGGCCTGCGCATTGCGGTGGAGTTTTCGCCCGAAGTGGCGCACGCCATTGGCGGAGTGGCCAGCGTGGCCGACCATGAGCGGCTGGAAGCCCGCTATCGCCAAGAAGTTCAAGCCCTTCAGGACCGCATCGGCACGGCCGCGCAGCGTTTGTCCGAACTGGAAAAGAACCGGGCAGAACTGCTGGCGCTCATCGGCGTGCGGCAAAACGGCATTCCGCGCCAACCCTTCACGTCACCCTTCTCCTCTTCATTCGGCTCCTCTTCGGGTCAAGGCGGGCCGCTGCGCCTGCTGGAATGGCTGGACCCGCGAACCCCAAGCCTGCAGGCCGAACTTGATCAGACGGCTCGGCAACTGGCGCTGATGGACGCCTCATTGGTGACCCTGCAAGACCGCTGGGTTCAGGATGGTCAACGGCTCGCACGGTTGCCGGCCGCCTTGCCGCTGCAAGACAACTTCTACATGAGCAGTGGGTTTGGCGTGCGGCCCGACCCCATCACGGGACAACGCAGCCTGCACGAAGGGGTGGACTTCGTCGCCCGGACCGGCACGCCCATCCTCGCCACTGGCCATGGCACGGTGCGGCGTGCCGACTTCAATGGCGACCACGGATTGGTGGTGGAGATCGAGCACCACGAGGGCTATCTCTCCCGCTACGCCCACCTCTCACGCCGCCATGTGCGCGCGGGCCAGTCGGTGGAACGCGGACAAGTCATCGGGGAACTTGGTTCCAGTGGCCGCACCACCGGTGCGCACCTGCACTATGAAGTCGAACACCAGGGGCGCCTGGTCGACCCCAACCGCGCCCTCGCTCCACTCGTGTGGCGTTGACGTCACCCCACGCACCTGCCCGGCCCGGCCCAGCCCCCAAACGCCATCCCTTGAGGAGTTCACCATGTTCGGATCCCGTAAAGCCCGCTCCACCCCCCTGAGCGTGGAGCAGGAATCGTTTGCCACCCTCATCGGTCGACAAACCTCCATCCGAGGCGAACTTCGGATTCAGGAGAGCATTCGCATCGACGGGCATCTCAAGGGCCAGATCCTGGGCTCCACGGATGAAGCGGTGGCGGTGGTGATCAGTGCCCACGGACATGTGGAAGGCGACATCACCGCGCGCCGCGTGGTGGTGGCCGGCCGGGTCTCGGGGCAAATCCACGCCCAGGACCGGGTGGAACTGCACGCAGGCTGCCTGGTGCAGGGCGACATCCGCTACGGCTCCATCGCCATTGAGCATGGCGCGCGCGTGCTGGGCCTGCTGCTGCAGGTCGACGCAGCTCAGGCTGGCCTGGAGCAGGACGCGCAGGCCGCCATTCACCGGGTGCAGACTGGCGCTTGATCGCCGGCTTGATCGCCGGCGCTGCCTAACCGGCGCGGTACCGCCTCAGAAGTCCTGTTGCGGCATGGAGGTCGGCAGCCCCGTCATGGCCGGCGCCACCTCGGTGCCTTCCACCGTGTGCACCCTCAGCGCGCCGTGCGCAGACGTGGTGCCCAATTCACGCAGGCAGCAGGCCTCCAGGAAGCCGCGGATGCGGTCCCACTGAGGCGGTTTCCCATACACCACCACCGAACCGGGCAGCCCACCCTTGTCTTCCACTTCTTCGGGCGTCATGGCACTGACCACCATGACCCACTGCGACGCAAAGGCCGGCTGATCGCGCAGGATCCGCAGCAAATGGAAGCCGTCAAAGGGCTCCATGCGCAAGTCGGTGATGATGACGTGTGGCCGCCGACGCTCAATCTGCAACAGCGCGTCCACCGCATCCACACTGAAGTGCAGCTCCAGCGGCAGGCCCATGCGCGACAGGCGCTGCTCATAGGTCTGGCGCATCAGCATGTTGTCCTCGGCCACCAGTACCTGCAGGCGCCGCCCTTCATGCAAGCGCCGCACGGGCATGCGGGCATTGAGGTGGCTTTCCAGCGACTGCCTCAGGATGCGGCGGTGGCCACCGGCCGTGCGCACGGCCTGCAGGCTGCCACTGTCCACCATCTTCTGCACCGTGGTGCGTGAAACACCCAGCGCCCGCGCGGCATCACCAATGCCCACCAGAGCGGGCGCACCCGATGCGTAGTCGTCTCCGTTGCTGATCATGTCACTCACACCTCAAGTCAATGAACCAGGCAGCCCAGGGGATCGTCAGAAGTGATGCATACCTCGGCACCATCAAAATGCTGCTTCAATCGCACCAGTTCCGGGTAGGCCTTCACGAAGGCCTCCACCACCGAAGGGTCGAACTGTCCCCCCGCATCCGACACGATCACATCACGCGCCCGCTGCATCAGCCAGTCCTGGCGGAAGGGGCGAATGGTGGTGAGGGCATCAAACACGTCGGCCACGGCCACGATGCGTGCAGAAATCGGAATCTGGTCACGCGCCAAGCCCAAGGGATAGCCGCTGCCGTCCCAATGCTCATGGTGCGACAAGGCAATCTCGGCAGCCAACTGCAGCGTCGGCGAAGGCTCGTGACGCAGCAGCTCATAGCCCACCGTGGTGTGACGGCGCATCAGGCGCCTCTCTTCCTCGGAGAAGGAACCCGTCTTGCCCAGCACCTCATCGGGCACGGCCACCTTGCCGATGTCGTGCAAAGGAGCCGCAGCCAGCAACTGGTCCTGTTGCTCCAGCGTGAAGCCGTAGGCGCTGGCGATGGCTGCCGCGTAATGCGCCATGCGCTGCGTGTGGCGGCCGGTCTGCTCGTCGCGCACCGAGGCCACGCGGGACAACACGCGGGCCATCACGGCCTCAGCGCGGAAGCTCAGCGGTTCAGACGGCTCACTGCGGGGCACCTTCAGCGGCTCGAACCCGGCGCGAGCGGCGGGCATCTGCCCCACCATGGCCGGCGACAAGCGGCTCAGGTTGCGCACCTTCAGGCCCAACTCCTGATCGTTCATGGGCTTGCGCAACACCTCCACCGCACCAGCCCGGAAGGCCTCAATGCGCACGCCGTCCACATCGGGTGAGTTGGACACCAAGGCCACCGGCAACCGTGTGTTGAGCCCCTCATCCTTCAGGCGGCGCAGGAAATCCAGGCCGTCCATCTGGGGCATCACATAGTCCAACAAGAGAACAGAGGGCAGGTCCGCACGGATGGCGTCCAGTGCCACTCGCGGGTCGCTGTAGGCCCGAATATCCGAGAACCCGGCCCGCTCCAAGGTCTTGCGCATCAGCGCCAGGGCCATGGGGTTGTCGTCAACGATTGCGACGGAGTTCATTTTTGCGCTTTCCCAATCTGGTTTTTCAACCGATGTGGAAACTATAGCGCAAATTTAATCATTTCAAGTATCAGATTTGTGAATTTTGTGATCTTCACTGAAAAGCGTGAACTTCGTCACGCTTTGTACGGGCGCTCTGCTGTGTGTTCATCACAGACAAGTCCTGCGACACCACCGCGCGGGGGTGCATCTGCTGAACCTTGGCCCACGCCGCATCGCGCGAGGCCGCGTGTATCCGCACTCTCAGGGTAGCGCCAGCAGCGTAGCCCAGGGAAAGTTGAAAGTGGAACACTTCATAGGGGGTCTTCATCTGCAACCTCCAATCCAGCCCAACGCGGTCGGCTTGTGGCCGCGTGGGTGATGCAACCGCCGCTTCAGCGATCACTTGAAACACATCGGAATCGTGCGAACAATGAAAGTGTAGGTGAATGCCCCAAATCTGAACAGGGTGATTTCCCGAAATGGCAAAGCTGGCAGCCCAAACGAAAAGCCGCTGCAGGCGCAAGGCTTGCAGCGGCTTCCATGTTTGTGGCGGAGCGGACGGGGCTCGAACCCGCGACCCCCGGCGTGACAGGCCGGTATTCTAACCAACTGAACTACCGCTCCGCAGCGGTGATGGCGTCCCAGGTTGCCCTGCAAGTGCCATCCAACTTGGCGTCCCCTAGGGGATTCGAACCCCTGTTACAACCGTGAAAGGGTCGTGTCCTAGGCCTCTAGACGAAGGGGACTAATCCTTCACTGCCTTCACGCTGCGCCACCGGCGAACCACTTGTGGTGGTGGAGGTAAGCGGGATCGAACCGCTGACCTCTTGCATGCCATGCAAGCGCTCTCCCAGCTGAGCTATACCCCCTGAATCTTGTCGATTCCTGAAGGTGTCGCACCGTTCAAGCAAGACCGCTAGTCTAGCATGTTTTTCAAACGTCCCGCAAGCGGGAGAGGACTTCTTCGCGGGCAAACAGAGCGAGCACCGCGTCCACTGAAGGGGTCTGCACACGCCCGCACACCAAGAGCCGCACCGGCATGGCCAAGGCGGGCATCTTCAGCGTGTGTTCAGCCAGCGTTTGCTTGAGGGCAGCGGCCACACCGTCCTTGGTCCAGTCGCATGAAGTGAGGCGCTCACGCAGCGCGCGCAGGGCCGGCACCACCGCATCGGTCACATGCTGTGCACGCTCCTCGGCAGATGGCAGCGGCGCTGCATGGTAAAGCTGCACCCAATCGGCCAACTCCACCGTGGTGGAACAGCGGTCCTTGAACAGCGCGCACTGCGCCACCAGTGTGGCGTCGTTGGCGACTTGCACACCACGGCGCTGCAACTGCTGCTGTACCAACCCAGCCAGTCGCACGTCGTCGGCCTGCTTGATGTACTGCGCATTCACCCAGGCCAGCTTGGCCGGGTCCCACTGCGCGGGGCTCTTGGCCATGTGCGTGCCGTCGAACCATTGCACCATCTGGTCCTGCGTGAAGAGCTCGTCGTCGCCGTGGCTCCAGCCCAGGCGCGCCAAGTAGTTCAGCATGGCCTCGGGCAAGTAGCCGCTCTCTTCATACGCAGTCACGCTCACCGCGCCGCGCCGCTTGCTCAGCTTCAGGCCATCATCACCCAGAATGATCGGGCAGTGGCCAAACTGCGGCACGGCCGCACCCAGCGCGCGGTAGATGTTGATCTGCCAGGGCGTGTTGTTGATGTGCTCATCACCGCGGAACACGTGCGTGATGCGCATGTCCCAATCGTCCACCACCACCGCAAAGTTGTAGGTGGGAATGCCAAGCGAAGCATCTGCACCCAACCCCTCATCCCCCGCGGGCCGCAGGATGATCAGGTCATCAATTTCTTCGTTGGAGATGCTGATCGGGCCCTTGACCAGATCGTTCCAGGTCACCACGCCGTTCGCGGGATTCGCGAAGCGCACCACCGGCTTCACACCTGCGGGCGGCGTGGGCAGCACCTTGCCTGGTGCGGGCCGCCAGCGGCCGTCGTAGCCTGTCTTCTCTCCGCGGGCCTTTTGCTGCTCGCGCATCTCGTCCAACTCAGCCGGCGTGCACCAACAGTAGTAGGCCGTGCCGGCTGCGATCATCTGCTGCACCACCTCGTGGTAACGCTGCAGGCGCTGCATCTGGTACATCGGGCCCTCGTCGTAGTCCAGGCCCAGCCACTGCATCGACTGCAGGATCTGCTCCACCGACTCCTGTGTGGACCGCGCCACGTCGGTGTCTTCAATGCGCAGGATGAACTGCCCGCCGTGGTGGCGCGCATAGGCCCAGGAATACAGCGCCGTGCGCGCCGTGCCCAGGTGCAGGAAGCCCGTGGGGGAAGGCGCAATGCGCGTTCGGATCGTGGTGGTCATCTCGTCTTCAAATCAGATGCGGGCCAGACCACGCGCCAGGTCGGCCTTGAGGTCTTGCAGGTCCTCCAGGCCCACGGCCACGCGGATCATGCCCTGCGTGATGCCCGCGGCTTGCCGCTGCACTTCCGTCAGCCGCCCATGGGACGTGCTGGCCGGGTGCGTGATGGTGGTCTTGGTGTCGCCCAGGTTGGCGGTGATGGAGCAGATGCGCGTGGCGTCGATCGTGGCAAAGGCGTTGGCGCGAGCGGCGTCGGCGCCCTCGCCCTTCACGATGAAACTCACCACCGCACCGCCACAGCCCGACTGTTGGCGCATCGCCAGCGCATGCTGGGGGTGCGACTCCAAACCAGGGTGATACACGCGCTGCACCTGCGGCTGCTCCTCCAGCCACTGCGCCAATTGCAACGCTCGCTCGCTTTGCGCCTGCATGCGGATGCCCAGCGTCTCCAGGCCCTTGAGCACCACCCAGGCGTTGAAGGGTGACAGGCTCATGCCGGCAGACCGCATCACCGGCACGAAACGCTCTTCCACCAGTTCACTCGACCCACACACCGCACCGGCCAGCACGCGGCCCTGACCATCGAGGTACTTGGTGCCCGAATGAATGACCAAGTCCGCACCGAACTCCACCGGCCGCTGCAGCGCGGGCGTACAAAAACAGTTGTCCACCGCAAACCAGGCCCCGGCGCCCCGCGCAATGTCGGCCAGTGCCGCCATGTCGCACACCTCGGTCAACGGGTTGCTGGGGGTTTCGGCAAACAGCAGCTTGGTGTTGGGCTGCAGCGCGCGCTTCCATTCGTCCACGTCGGTCTGCGAAACAAACGTGGACTGCACGCCGAACTTGCCGAACTCACCCTGGATCAGCTTGATGGTGGAGCCGAACACACTGCGCGAGCACACCACATGGTCACCCGCCTTCAGCAGACCCATCATCGTCAGCATCACCGCCGACATGCCGCTGGACGTGCCGATGCACGCCTGCGTGCCCTCCAACGCGGCCAGGCGCTTTTCCATCATGCTCACCGTGGGGTTGGAAAAGCGCGAATAGACGAAGGCTTCCTCTTCATTGGCAAAGCGGCGCGCGGCCACCTCGGCACTCGGGTGCACGAAGCTGCTGGTGAGGAACAACCCTTCGGAGTTCTCGCCCCACTGTGAAGGCGGCAGGCCCTCGCGCACGGCCAGCGTGTCGCGGTGGGCGTCGGGTGGCAGGCGGTCGTTGCCCCAGGGGTTTGCTTTGCCGGTCTTGTCCTGCGCCATCACGCGCCCTCCTGAGAACCCTGCGCGTTGGGCAAGGTCAAGCGCCCGCGGCCAGGCCCGTCTTCCTCATCGCCTTGCGCCTTGCGCTGTGCGGCCATGGCGGCAAAGTCATCGGCGCTCACATCCCCGGTGATGTAGTGGCCATCGAAGCAGGACGCCTCGAAGCCCTCGATCTTCGGGTTGAGTTGCCCCACCACCCGCTTCATCGCCTCCACATCCTGATAGATCAACGCGTCGGCGCCGATGAAGGCGCGTATCTCTTCCACCGTGCGGTTGTGCGCAATCAACTCCTCACGCGTGGGCATGTCGATGCCGTACACGTTGGGAAAGCGCACCGGCGGCGCGGCGCTGGCCATGAACACCTTGCGTGCACCGGCCTCACGCGCCATCTGCACGATCTCCTTGCTGGTGGTGCCGCGCACGATGGAGTCGTCCACCAGCAGCACGTTGCGGCCCTTGAATTCGCTGGTGATGGCGTTGAGCTTCTGGCGCACGCTCTTCTTGCGCATGCCCTGCCCCGGCATGATGAAGGTGCGGCCCACATAGCGGTTCTTCACGAAGCCTTCACGGTAGGGCCGGCCCAGTTCCACCGCCAGTTGCATCGCCGAAGGGCGGCTGCTTTCCGGGATGGGGATCACCACGTCGATGTCCGAAGGCGGCATCATGGAGATGACCCGCTGCGCCAAGGTTTGCCCCATGTTCACGCGGGCCTGGTACACGGAGACACCATCGATCACCGAATCCGGCCGCGCCAAATAAACGAACTCGAAGATGCAGGGGTTGAGCACGGTGCGCTCGGCGCACTGCTGCGTGTGCACGCGGCCCTTGAGGTCGATGAACAAGGCCTCGCCCGGGGCCACGTCGCGCACCACCTTGAAGCCGCTGCCATCCAGGGCCACGCTCTCGCTGGCCACCATCACGTCCTGGCCCTGCGGCAGGTCGGGCGTATGGGCCACGCCATACACCAGGGGCCGAATACCGTAGGGGTCGCGGAAGGCCAGCAGGCCATGACCCGCGATCAAGGCCACCACCGCATAAGACCCCTTGATGCGTTTGTGCACGCCGCGCACGGCCTTGAAGACCAGTTCAGGCGTGAGTTGCATGTCCCGCGCCACGCCTTCCAGTTCGTGCGCCAGGATGTTGATCAGCACCTCGGTGTCGCTTTCGGTGTTCAGGTGCCGGCGGTCGATGTCGAACAGCTCCTGCTTGAGCGACACCGCATTGGTGAGGTTGCCGTTGTGCACCAGCACGATGCCGTAGGGAGCGTTCACGTAGAAGGGCTGCGCCTCTTCTTCGCTGTAGGCACTGCCGGCCGTGGGGTAGCGCACCTGGCCCAAGCCCATGTTGCCGCCAAGGGCGCGCATGTTGCGCGTGCGGAACACGTCGCGCACCATGCCGCGCGACTTGTGCATGAAGTACTTGTTGTCCTGCATGGTGACGATGCCCGCTGCATCCTGTCCACGGTGCTGCAGCAGCAGCAGCGCGTCATAGATCAACTGGTTCACCGCCGTCTGGGACATCACGCCCACGATCCCGCACATCTTTGGTTCTCCCTAGTTCCCTGCTGGCTTGCCCGGCACCGCTTTTGGCGACGGCCCAGGCACGGCGGTCGACAAGGCATCCGGCAAGGACACCGGCAATGAATCCGGCCAGAACGGCCGCAGCCCGTCGATCAAGCGCTCCAGCCACACCCGCCCGGCGGACTCTCGCCACGCCTCATGTTCTTTCAAAGGGGTCCACGCCACCAGGGTGGCCAGCACCACCAGCACCAGGGCTCCGCGCACCAGGCCAAAGGCCGCACCACCCAGGCGGTCAGGCACCTGCAGCGGGG
>JAIYCN010000357.1 GCA_027487995.1 Rubrivivax sp.
CATCATTGGCGCCATCGTGTTGCGCACGGTGATGATTCTGGTGGGCTCATGGCTGATCAGTGAGTTCCACTGGGTGCTCTATGTGTTCGGCGCCTTCCTGCTGCTGACCGGCATCAAGATGTGGTGGGCCGCCGGCAAGGAACCCGACCTGGAGAGCAACCCCGCGCTCAAGCTGCTGCGCCGCGTGATGCCGGTGAGCAAGGATTTCGATGGCGAGAAGTTCTTCACCCTGAACAACGGCAAGCGCGTGGCCACCCCCTTGTTCCTCGTGATTGCGTTGGTGGGCCTCACCGACGTGATCTTCGCGGTGGACAGCATTCCGGCCATCTTCGCCATCACCACCGACCCCTTCATCGTGCTCACGTCCAACATCTTCGCCATCCTGGGCCTGCGGGCGATGTACTTCCTGCTGGCCGCTGTGGCTGCGAAGTTCCACCTGTTGAGCTACGGTCTGGCGGTGATCCTGGCCTTCATCGGAACGAAGATGCTTCTGATCGACGTCTACAAGATCCCGGTGCTGGTGTCCCTGGGCGTGGTGGTGGGCATCCTGGTCATCACGATGGTGGCCAGCCTGAAGACCGCGCCCAAGCTGCCGGCGCGCTCTGAAGGTTGATCTCCCGGCCCACCTGCCGAAGAGGCCTCGGGCCTGGGGCCTGAGGCCTCAGGTCGACGAGGCCAGCGGCAGGTTCACCAACAGGTTCTGGGGCTTTAGCCGGACCTGCCCATCGGCGGTGCGGCACAGACCCAGGTAAACCGGGCGGTCGGCCATCTCGGGCAGGGCTTGCCCAGGCCGCGCAAACCGCAGGGCAAACAGGCTGATCAGGCGGCTCTGCCGCTCGGTGTCCACCTCGCGGCCTTCATACAGGTCGTTGAGAAGCGCGGTGGACTCGGCATCCAGCCCCACATGCCAGCGCCAATGGTCATCATCGATGCGCGACAGCGGCGTGATCGTCACCTCCACGCCCAGCAGGTGCATCACCCAGCGCTGCAGCACGCGGCCCAGTGCGGCCAGGCCGGAATCGGCGCGGGCCAGCGTGAATTCAAGGCCGTGTCCCAGGTCCTGCTTCAGTTCGTGCCGCAAATCCAGCAGGAAGTCGTGCGGCCGAGGCCCAGACGCTGCGCGCCAGTAGTCGGCTCCGTTGTCGGCCGTCAGCACCTTCATCTGCGCGGCCTTGACTGGCGCCTGGGCCTGGGCCAGCAAACGCCCCAATTCGCCGAAGCCCCCGGTTTCATTGAGCAAATCCAACGTTTGCGCATCACCGGCCAGCGGCACACCGTCCACCGTGGTCACGCGCTGCGGGCGGAACAGCAGTTCGCCGGCGCGGGCTTCCAGGGCGTCGTCCACGTCGCGCAGCAAATGCCGCACGATGGCCTGCGTCATGGCCTCCATGAAGGGCGGCGCCAACGTCACCTGCGCGCTGCGGATTTGCCGCAAGTAGCACGCTTCCACGGTACCGGCGTCCAACAGTGCATCCCGAAATGCCAGATAGGCGCGGTAGTTGTCGGCGGCATCAGGGTCTGCCAGGGTCTGCAGCCGCGGTTCGGCCACCGGCATCAGCGGGTCTTCGCGAAGGGCGTGGTGCAGGCGTCGCTCGGCCGCGCAGGATTCGCGCACCAGGGCCAGCTCCGGCCGGTCCAGGAACCGGGCCAGCCAAGGCGCGGTGCAGCGCAGGTGGCCCTGTTCGTTGATGTGCAGCAGCGGCCAGCCGGCCGTGGGCCAGAAATTGCTCATGGGGCTGCAGTGTAGGCAGCCGGGCTCAGAACTTGGTGTGTCCGGTTTTGGGCGAATCGGAGTCGGGTTCCCCGGTGGTGCGTTCACCTGCCGCTGGGGCAGCCGGCAGGTCAGCACGTGGGGCCTGCGGTGCGGGCGGGGGTGCAGGTTCCGGGGCGGATTCGGGAACGGGCACCGCAGTGGACTCGGGGGCGTGATCGGGAGCGTGATCGGGAGCGTGATTGGGAGAAATGGGCAGCCTCACCACGATGGCCGTTCCCTCCCCTGGAAGCGATTCGATCTTCAGGCTGCCGCGCAGCGCCTGCACCCGCTCCAGCATGCCGCGCAGGCCGTGGCTTTCCGTGGTCTCGCTGCTCAGGACCTCGAAGCCCACACCGTCATCGACGATCTCCAAGGCTGCTGCATCCTCTTCACGCAGGTCCAAGGTCACATGCACCACCGATGCCTGGGCATGCTTGCGCACATTGTTCAGTGCCTCTTGCGTCACCCGGTAAAGCGCGGTGGCCACGGGCTTGGGCAGGTGCTCTGCCCGCTCCTCTGCCAACAGTTGCAGGTCGATGTTCAGGCCGTGGGATTCCCGCATGCGCTGGGTCAGCAGGCGCAGGCCCTGGGCCACGCCGAAGTCGTCCAGCACCTGCGGGCGCAGGTCGTTGACCAGGTGTCGGGTGGCGGCGATCGTGTCGTCAATACGCTGCAGGATGCCGCTCGATGCGTCTGCGGTGGAGGCTTCAGTCTTGGGCTTTTGGCGCTGCAACAGCGCCACGTCATTGCGCAACACGGCCAGGCGTTGCTGCAGGTCATCGTGCAGCTCCAGGCCGATGCGCTGCCTCTCGCGCTCTTGCGCCTCCGTTCGTTCGTGTTGAAGGTTCAGGATCCGCTGGCGTACCTGACGCACTTCGTCGATTTCTTCATCCTCCGGAGGATTGCTCCCGGCAGGAGTGAGCGAAGCCAAGGCGCTCTCCAGGCGCCGGCTGGCCAACCGCCCGGCCCAGTAGGCCAGTGCCACGGTTAAACCCAGGGTAAACATCAGCAGGCCCGCCTGCCGCTGCGTGCTGTCCAGTAATGAAGCGGGCGGCGCGTGGAGTGTCACCGTCCACGGCGCCTGCGCCAGGGCAACCCGAACCAATTGCTTCTCATCGACGGGTGCTGGCCCATCAATCGTGGCCTTGCCTGCACCGGTATGTGCCATCACCCGCCCGGTGCTGTCCTTGAAGGTCAGTGACCAGGCCGATGGCAACTGGAATTGCTCGATGCGCCGTTGAAGCTCTGCGGTCTCGATCGCGGTCATCATCCCCAAGGGCTCTGCGTACCCCGGTAGCATCGGCACGGCCAACCCCACGAGCTCCTTGTTGGCCAAGGTGCCGAAAAAGACATCACCCACCACCTTCGATCCGGTGGAAATCGCTCGGGCTACGGTAGGAAATCCCGCGAAGTTGGGTTTGCCTGGCAAGGCGGTGTCCTTGGGAAACCGCGTGTTGATCAGCATGACCCCGCTGGCCGAGCCGATCATCACGTTGGACCCCTGCACCGCCAGGTAGTGTTTTGCCAGGGTACGCGCGCGTTCGGCGTTGAGGCGGCCGGTCGCATCGGTCGCCTGTTCATGCATGGCTCGGGCCAGCAGTTCAAGGCCTGACAGCTTGATTTCGAGCATCTGGTCCAAGTCGCGGGCCACTGCGCGGGCCAAGGACTGCTCTGCCAAGTTTCGGCGTTCCTCTACAGTGCGAACGTGCGTAGCGACCAGCGCGAAGCCCAGTACCACCAGGGGCATCATGCACAGCCAGATCAACCGTTGAAAA
>JAIYCN010000336.1 GCA_027487995.1 Rubrivivax sp.
GACCTCGGAAAAGATGAACCAGCTCATGCTCCAGCGGAACGACACATCGATGCGGTCGCTGTAGAGGCCGCCCTGGCTTTCACTGATCGCCTGCCGGAACCAGCCCTGCAGCACGAAGGCCCAGAACGCAAATCCGAACAGGGTCATGTAACTGCCCCACGAGTGGCCGTTCACCCACTGCGCAGCGCCAGTGATCACGAAGAACAGCCCAGCCGACAACAGGACCGGGAAGTGCGACGGTTCGGGAATGAAGTAGTGAGGCGCTGCGCTGTTCAGCTTGGCCGAGGAAGTCGATGCCGACATGATTTCTCCTAAGTCCTTGTGCGTTCTGTTCTTGCGGAACCGTTGCGCGTCGACGGCGCGTGCTCCGCTGTGTTCAACCCTAACCCAACCACCTGTCAGCCCTGCCGCTTCACGCCGCCACGCCGCTCGATAACACCCAGTTCACGACCCCGGCCAGCAACCCGATGAACAGCAGGGCACCAATGACCCCGGCGATCACCAGGTGCACCGGGTTCAGCGTCTGCGTGTCACTCTCGAAAGACGTTGCCTTGCGCACACCAAAGAAAGACCAACCCACGGCCGCTACCGTCTGCAGAAAAGATCCCTTCCGGCGCGTAGCCGCCTTGAAGCCATCACGGTCTGCAGTCATGATCGACTCGCACGCGTCAAGGCAACCGAGGCCTGAGGCTCTGAGGGGATCTTTCCGCCGACCTCAAAGAAGGTGTACGACAGGGTGATCGTGTTCACGTCCTTTGGCAGCTTCGGGTCGATGACGAACACCACTGGCCACTGCTTGCTCTCGCCTGGCTTCATGGTGTACTCGTTGAAGCAGAAGCACTGCATCTTGTTGAAGTGCGCCATCGCCTGCATGGGCGCATAGCTGGGAATGGCCTGCGCAGCCATGGTTCGCGGCTGGATATTGGTGAACTCGTACATCACCGTGGCCATCTCGCCCGGGTGCACTTGAACGCTTGCGACGGCGGGCTTGAACTTCCAGATGCCCCGCGCATTGGCGTCGAACTCGACGGTGATCGTTCGGCTGCGGTCGACCTGAGTATTGGCTGCAGATGAGCCGCCGCGATTGAAGACAACCTTGTCCGACAGCGTGAGCACATTGATGCCGAGCGCTGCGCAGATCGCCCGATACATCGGAACCAAGGCGTAGCCGAATCCGAACATCACGACGGTGACGATCAGCAGTTTGCCAACCATCCTCCGGTTCTCGTTCGAGAGCAGCGCTGCTCGTGGGCTTGGAGTCCTGGCCATGCTTCAGATACCGAACAAAGTGGCCCTGGCGATGAAACCAACGAAGAACGCGAACGCCACCGCGCCAAGGATCAAACCCAGGCGCAGGTTGCTCTTGCGTTGGTCAGGAGTGCTCATCTGCGGCGGCTGGCGCAAGGGTCAGGCAATCACGCGTGTGGCTGATGCATCGAGCTTGGGCGGAGTCTCGAAGGTGTGAAACGGTGCAGGCGAAGGCACTTCCCACTCCAGACCTTCAGCAGCCTCCCATGGGCGCGCCACTGCAGGCTCACCCTTGCCGCGCATCACTGGCAACACCACGAACAGAAGGAAGTAGACCTGCATCAGCCCGAAACCGAATGCTCCGACCGACGCCAGCGCATTGAAGTCCGCGAACTGCATCGGGTAATCGGCGTAGCGGCGTGGCATGCCAGCGAGACCCAGGAAGTGCATGGGGAAGAACGTGATGTTGAAGAACACCAGCGAACCCCAGAAGTGGATCTTGCCTCGCATCTCAGAGTACATGACGCCGGTCCACTTGGGGCACCAGTAGTAGAAGCCAGCGAACATGGCGTACAGGGAGCCTGCAACCAGAACGTAGTGGAAATGCGCCACGACGTAGTAGGTGTCCTGCATCTGGATGTCGATCGGCGCGACCGACAGGATCAGGCCGGTGAACCCACCCATCGTGAACACGAAGATGAAGCCAACGGCGAACAGCATCGGCGTCTCGAAGGTCATCGACCCGCGCCACATCGTCGCGATCCAATTGAAGACCTTCACGCCCGTCGGGATAGCGATCAGCATCGTCGCGTACATGAAGAACAACTGGCCGGTCACCGGCATGCCGGTGGTGAACATGTGGTGGGCCCAGACCATGAACGACAAGATGGCAATCGACGAGGTCGCGTAGACCATCGACGTGTACCCGAACAAGGGCTTGCGGGCGAACGCCGGAATGATGGCGCTCACGATGCCGAATGCCGGCAGGATCATGATGTAGACCTCGGGGTGCCCGAAGAACCAGAAGATGTGCTGGTACATGACTGGGTCGCCGCCGCCAGCCGGATTGAAGAAGCTGGTGCCGAAATGGCGGTCGGTCAGTGTCATGGTGATCGCACCGGCCAGCACGGGCATCACGGCAATCAACAGGTAGGCGGTGATGAGCCAGGTCCAAGCGAACATGGGCATCTTCATCAGCGTCATGCCCGGCGCGCGCATGTTCAGGATGGTCACGATGATGTTGATCGAACCCATGATGGACGAAGCACCCAGAATGTGCATGGCGAAAATGGCCGCATCCATCGATGGACCCATTTGCAGTGTCAAAGGTGCGTACAAGGTCCAACCGGCAGAGGGCGCTCCACCTGGCATGAAGAATGAACCGACCAACATCATGGAGGCCGGGATCATCAGCCAGAAACTGAAATTGTTCATTCGGGCAAAGGCCATGTCCGAAGCGCCGATCTGCAGGGGCAGCATCCAGTTGGCGAAGCCAACGAAGGCGGGCATGATCGCACCGAACACCATGATGATGCCGTGCATGGTGGTGAACTGGTTGAACAGTTCAGGGTTGAAGTACTGCAGGCCCGGCTGGAACAGTTCCAGGCGAATCAGCAGGGCCAGCAGGCCACCGATCATCAGCATGGTGAAGCTGAACAGCAGGTACAGCGTACCGATGTCCTTGTGGTTGGTCGCGAAGACCCAGCGGCGCCATCCGTGGGGATGGTCGTGCGCGTGGTCGTCGTGTCCGGCGTGACCGTGGTTGTCGAGAACTGCACTCATGAGCGTTCCTTGAAAACTGGGGATGGACTCGGGAATTACTTGCGCGCGGCCACGATCTCAGCGGGCTGCACCACCTGACCGGTCTTGTTGGTCCAGGCGTTCTTGGTGTAGGTCACCACGGCGGCAATCTCGGTGTCCGAGAGCTGCTTCCAGGCCGGCATGGAACCGCCGCCGGCGCCGTTGAGCATGATGGCGATCTGCTGGGCCTTGTCGTCGGCCAGCACCACCTTGGAGCCCACCAGGGCCTTGATGGGGCCAGCGCCGGCACCGTCAGCCTTGTGGCAGGCCGCACAGTTGGCGTTGTAGACCTTCTCGCCGCGGGCCACCAGGTCGGCCAGCTGCCACACCTTGTTGGGGTCGTCCGCCTTGGCCGCGGCCTTCTTCTTCTCGCCGTCCACCCACTTGGCGTAGTCTTCCTGCGAGACCACCTTCACGTGGATGGGCATGTAGGCGTGCTCCTTGCCGCACAGTTCCTGGCACTGGCCGTAGTAGTCGCCTATCTTCTCGGCACGGAACCAGGTGTCGCGCACGAAGCCGGGGATGGCGTCCTGCTTGACGGCAAAGGCCGGCACCGCCCAGGCGTGGATCACGTCGTTGGCCGTGGTGATGATGCGGATCTTCTTGTCCACCGGCACCACCATCGCGTTGTCCACTTTCAGCAGGTAGTTGTCGATGGCCTCGGGCTTGCCGCTGTCGGACATCACGCGGTGGGAGTAATCGAGCGTGGACAGGAAGCTGATGCCCTCGCCCTCGCCCTTGATGTAGTCATAGCCCCACTTCCACTGGTAGCCGGTGGCCTTGATGGTGATGTCGGCGTTCGTCGTGTCCTTCATGGCCACCACGCTGCGGGTGGCCATGGCGCCCATGCCGATCACGATCAGGAAGGGAATCACGGTCCAGGCGATTTCCACCGTCACGCTCTCGTGGAACTGCGCCGGCTTGTGGCCCAGCGACTTGCGGTGCTTGAAGATGGAATAGAACATCACACCGAACACCGCCACGAAGATCACCAGGCAGATGATCAGCATGGCAATGTGCAGGCCGGAGATGTCCGCGGCAATGCGCGTCACTGCCGGGTGCAGGTTGAGCTGATTCACCGCCGGACCGCCGGGCAGGTCGTTGACCGCTGCAGCCAAGGCGGCCGAGGTGCCCGTCAGGGCGGCGAGTGCGAGGGCGGCGCGTCGGGCCTGCCGAGCCAAATGGTTGTCCATCTTCATCATCGTCACTTCAGTTCAAAACCTCTCCAAGCGCGGGCCGCGTGCCATGCAGGCGAAGCGCCTGGCGCAACTCCCGCGCCAGCATCTGGCGCCACTCGGGCCGCAGGTAGCGGCCCACGAATGTCCTCTTGCCCGCGCCGGACAGTTCCAGCAGCGAGCCTTGGCCTTGGGCGGGCTCCACGCGGAGCCAGTCGGCGCGGAATTCCGCACGCTCGACCCGGTTGCCGCAATGGTGCTCGACGGCCAGCGTCGAATTCTTCAGGGTGATGGTTTCGTGGTCGGCGGCGTGGCGGGCGTACACCAGCAATGCCAGGCCCAGGAGCAACAGTTCCAACCCTGCGAAGTAAAGAACCGGGACCGCACCAAACCAGGCAAACACCGCCGCAATCGACAGCGAAACCAAGCTGATGGCGCAATATGCCGCGAGGACCTGACGCGGAGCCAACGAGCAGTTGCGGCGCATGACCCAACGAACACCGCCCACGCCGTCTTCAAGCGGCGCTGCGGTCCAGGGTGTGGACAAGCCGGGAAGGCCCGGCGTACTCGGTGATGCGGAGTGCGTGGTCATGGCGTACTGCGGTGCCGAAATGGAGCGATTTCCCCCCTTCCAGCGGAGGCGGAGTGTACTCCAGCGTGCCGGGAGAACCCGAATTCCCTAGTGCCGTGTTGGAGTCAGCGGCGTGAGGATTGCACCAGGCTGCGCATCTCGTCCAAGGAAACGGCCGTCACGGCCTCCATCCGGGCCCGTGGCGCGGGCCGGAAGGCGTGTCCGTAGATGATCTCGAAGCTCAGGGCGATGCGGCCGCCCGGTCCGGCCCTCTCCTGCAACGCCGCCTTGGCGCGCGCCAGCCAACGGGGCGTGCGGCAGCCGGCCATGCGGGCCGGATGGGCATTCGTTCCCATGGTGCGCAGCTCGGCCAAAGCCGCGTCGGCGTCGGTCCAGGTGAGGGTGATGGTCTCCTGGTCCATCACCGGGTCGGCAAAGCCGGCGGCCACCAGGTCGTCGCCCCAGTCGTGCATGTCCCGAAAGGCCTGGCTGGGAGGCCCCCAGCCCTGGGCGCCCCAAAGGACACGGAGCTCCTTGAGCGTGTCGGGCCCGAAGGCGCTGAACATCAGAAAGCCGTCCACGGCCAGGGCCTTGTGCCAGTGCTGGAGGATGGGCATGGGGTCGGCGTGGGCATGCAGGCCGAGGTTGGACCACAGCAGTTGAGCATGGGCGGGCGGTATTTGGTGGGGTTCCAGGGTCGTCACCGGCAAGCCTGGCTCGATGGCCAACGACGTGGGAACCGACCCGCGGCCTCGCACCAGCCCCAGACTTCCAAGAAGCCACCGGCGCAGCCGTGCGGCCCAGCCCTCGGGCTTTGTCTCTGAAGACGGGGTTGATGCGGTGGAGGCGGGCGCCACTCGAACAGGCCCCACCGGCTCCCACCGCGCGCGGGGGTAGGCGGCCTGCAGAACGGTCCGTGATTGCCCCGCCAAGGCATCCCACTCCAACACCACCGCCGGTTCTGCCCGGATCACGGAGAGCCGGTCGGCCATGCGGCGGGCCACCTCCTGATGCAACCAGGGCAGCGCGGCGCCTTGCGCCCAGCGCCGCTGGGCTTGGGCCCACGCAGCCGGGTCCGCGAGCGCGCTCCCCTCCGCCGGGGGTTTGAGGGGGGACGGGGTGCTGAATGACATGCGTGGCTCAGTATATTGAGACGCATGTGGAACCTGTTGCCGGTGCGCTGCCTGCTGTGCAGCCGTTGGACCGCCCAGGGACTGTGCGAACCCTGTCTGCGCGACCAGGCGCCGGGGCTGCAGGCCCCCCATCGGCCGCGTTGTCCGGGCTGCGGCATGCGCCTGGCGGCCGGTGTGCAGCGCTGCGTGGATTGCGAACGGGACCCGCCGGCTCACGGGGACGTCACCGTGGCCGTGGACTATGCCCACCCCTGGGACCGGCTGCTTCAGCGCTACAAGTTCGGCAACAAGCCCGAATGGGCACCAGCCCTGGCGCTTTTGCTCGCTCGGGCATTGGGCCCACCCGCACCGCCGCTGCGCGTAGTGCCGGTGCCGCTGTCACCGGAACGGTTGGCCCTGCGTGGCTACAACCAGGCCTGGGAGGTGGCGCGTCACCTGGCGCGCGGGCTGCAGCTGCCAGCCCGCGCGGACGTGCTGCAGCGGTCGGTGGACCTTCCAGGGCAAGCCGAACAGAACCGGCAGGCCCGCCTGCAACGGCTGCACGGCGTGTTCCAGGTGCATTCGCGGCGCCGGCCTTGGGTGATGGGCCAGACCGTGGCCTTGGTCGACGACGTGCTGACCACCGGGGCCACGGCCGGCGAGGCCTCGCGCGCCCTGAAGGCCGCGGGCGCGCGCGAAGTGCTGGTGTGGGCCGTGGCGCGCACGCCGCCGCCCGATGAAGGGCCTTCATGACGCAACGAGGCGCCGCTTGATGGAGGAAGGCCGCAAGCCCGGACTGTCCGCAGCTTGGCCCGACAATCCAAGGCCATGTTCAACATCGTCCTCGTGCACCCCGAGATCCCTCCCAACACCGGCAATGTGATCCGGTTGGCGGCCAACACCGGCTGCGGGCTTCATCTCATCGAGCCCCTGGGTTTCTCCATGGACAGCAAGCTGCTGCGCCGAGCCGGGCTGGATTACCACGAGACCGCGGAAGTGCGGCGTCACACATCCTGGGACGCCTTCCTGAAGGCCGAACAGCCCAACCCCGCGCGTTGCTTTGCCCTGAGCAGCAAGGCGCGCTCGGGGTTCTCGCAAGTTCAGTGGCAGGCGGGCGACTGGATGGTGTTTGGCTGCGAAACGGCGGGCTTGCCCACGGAGATCACCGAGCAGTTCGATGCCTCGCGGCGCATTCGTCTGCCGATGCGCCCAGGCCAGCGCAGCCTGAACCTCAGCAACGCAGTGGCCGTGACGGTCTTCGAGGCTTGGCGTCAGTTGGGCTACGCCGGGGGCGAATAGGCGCGCACGCCGCGTTCAGTTTTCGGCCCTGGCCTCGCGCTGCAGCAGATGGTGCACGGCTTGCCCCGGTGAGAGCCGGCCGTCGAGCAGGGCCACCACCGCATCCGTGATGGGCATGGCCACGCCCAGCGCCTGCGCGCGTTGCGCAATGGTGCGGGCGCTGTAGACGCCTTCGGAGACATGGCCCAGTTCACGCAGGATGTCCTCGCAGCGCTGGCCCCGCGCCAAGGCCAGGCCCACGCGCCGGTTGCGTGAGAGGTCGCCCGTGGCGGTGAGCACCAGGTCACCCAGGCCCGATAGGCCCATGAAGGTGTCGACCCTTGCGCCCATGGCCACCCCCAGCCGCGTGATTTCGGCCAAGCCGCGGGTGATGAGGGCTGCGCGGGCGTTGAGCCCCAGGCCCAGGCCATCACAAACGCCGGTGGCAATGGCCATCACGTTCTTCACCGCGCCGCCCACTTCCACCCCGATGGGGTCGGTGCTGGTGTACACGCGCAGGGCGTCCGCGTGGAAGGCCGCCACGGCCAAGTCGAGCACTGCGGAATCGGCACTCGCCGCTACCAGGGCGGTGGGCTGGGCACGCGCCACTTCGGCTGCAAAGCTGGGGCCGGACAGCACCCCGTAAAGGCCGCCGGGGCGAACCTGCGGCGCGAGTTCATGGCCGATCAAACCGGTGTTGGCTTCCAAGCCCTTGCACAACCACAGCACGGGCGCGCCGGCAGGGACGGCTTCCAGCATGGGCCTGAGCCCCGACATGGGGGTGCCCAACACCACCAACCCCTGTCGACCATGGGCCAGTGCCTGCTTCAGGTCAGCGGTGATGTGCAAGGCCGGCGGCAGTGTGCTGCCCGGCAGGTAGCGGGTGTTTTCGCGCCGGGCCTGCATATCGGCGGCCTGTCCCGCATCACGAGCCCACAGCAGAACCTCATGCCGCGGTGCGGCCTGCATGGCCATCGCGGTTCCCCAGGCACCGGCGCCCAGGACAGCTATCTTCAGGGCCATGGTCGAGCAGGTGGCGGGGTTCATCGCCGGCCATGGCCGCCCGCGCGGCAGGCCGGGTGGATGATCAGTTGATCTGACCAGCCGCCATCTGCTGTTGCTGGGCCTCGAACATGGCCTGGAAGTTCACTTCCGTCAGCAACACTGGCGGGAAACCGGCGCGGGTGCACACGTCCGAGACGATGGCGCGCAGATAGGGATAGACCATGGTGGGGCAGGCCACACCCAGGATGATCTGCATCTGCTCGGCCGGGATGTTCCGGATTTCAAAGATGCCGGCCTGCTTGGCCTCGATCAGGAACACGGTGCGCTCACCGGCCTTGGCGGTGACGGTGGCCGTCACGCACACCTCGAAGATGCCCTCCACCACCGGTTCGGCGGACACCGCCAGGTTGATGTCGACCTCCGGCTGAATGGCCTCGCCCAGGATCTGCGGCGAATTCGGCTGCTCCAGCGACAGGTCCTTGAGGTACAGGCGCTGGATCTGGAACACGGGGTCAGCGTCAACGGCGGGGTTCTGGTCGGACATGGTGATTCTCTGGAATGGGAAAGGCCGGCACGGGCGTGCCGGCAGAGCAACCGATTATGGGGTGGGTTGGGACTGCGCCTTTGAGGGGTTCAGGCGGCGGTTCAGCCGTTGGTTCAGGCGGCGCCACCGAGCAGGGGCAGCAGTCCGCCCCGCTGGTCCAACGCGATGAGGTCGTCGCAGCCGCCCACATGCGTGTCGCCGATGAAGATCTGCGGCACGGTGCGGCGGCCGGTGACGGCCATCATGTGGTCGCGCTGCGCGGGGTCAAGGTCGATGCGGATTTCTTCAATGGCCTCCACGCCGCGCTGCTTGAGCAGGGCCTTGGCCCGCTGGCAGTAGGGGCAGACCTGGGTGGTGTACATCTTGACGGCGGCCATGGTGATCTCGTCGGGGGTTGATGGAGATGGGGACTGAAGCGAACGGGAGCCGGCGCTTCACGCTGCCGACTTCTCAATGGGCAACTGTGCCTCACGCCAAGCCGCCATGCCGCCTTCAATGGTATGGGCGCGCTCGTAGCCGCCCTTGCGCAGCAGGGCAGCAGCCTTGGACGATCGAAGGCCCCTGTCGCACACCACCAGCACCGGTACGTTCTTGTTCCCCGGCAAAGTCGAGGGCAGCGGCGACTTGGAGAGGTCTTCCAGGCTGATGTGGCGCGAGCCCGTGGCGTGACCAGCCGCGAAGCTGGCTGTGTCGCGAATGTCCACGAGGACCGCCTTCTCGCGGTTCATCAGCCGCACGGCCTCGGACACGGAGACTGCCTGAGCGCCCGCTTGCGCACCGCGCAAGGCCGGCCACAGCAGAAATCCGCCGGAGGTCAGGGCGGCCAGCACCAGCACCGCGTTGTCGATCAGGAAGTCCAGCATGGGGGGGTCAGTTCAAGGTAAACCCCAGATTATAAAATTTGTCGCATGAAGAAGCTTGTCCTCATCCGCCACGGGGAATCGACGTGGAATCTTGAAAATCGATTCACCGGATGGACCGATGTACCGCTCACGGCCACCGGCGTGGCCCAGGCCCAGGAGGCCGGCCGCTTGCTGCGCGAGGCGGGCTATGAATTCGACGTGGCCTACACCTCGGTGCTCAAGCGGGCCATCTGGACCCTTTGGCACTGCCTGGACGCGATGGAGCGCACCTGGCTGCCGGTGCAGCACGACTGGCGCCTCAACGAGCGCCACTACGGCGGGCTGCAGGGCTTGAACAAGGCCGACATGGCGCGCCAGTACGGTGACGAACAGGTGCTGGTGTGGAGGCGCAGCTATGACGTGCCGCCGCCCTCACTGGACGCGAACGACCCGCGAGGCCAGCGTCAGGACCCGCGCTACGCCTCGCTTTCACCTGAACAAATTCCGCTGACCGAGTGCCTCAAGGACACGGTGGCCCGGGTGCTGCCCTTCTGGAACGAGCGCATCGCCCCGGCCGTTCGCGGTGGGCAACGCGTGGTGATTGCCGCGCACGGCAACAGCATCCGCGCGCTGGTCAAGTACCTCGACGGCATCAGCGAGGCCGACATCGTGGGTGTGAACATTCCCAACGGCATCCCGCTGGTCTACGAGCTCGAGGACGACACCCTCAAGCCCATCCGCAGCTATTACCTGGGTGACGCACAGGCGGCCGCGGCCGCCGCGGCCGCCGTGGCCTCCCAGGGCAAGGCCTGATCAGCTCGCCAAATAGCGCGCCTCCAGGTGGCGCCTGAAGTGCCCCGGGTCCAGCGCTTGTCCGCTGGCTCGGCGGCACAATTCATCGGTGGTCCAGCGGCTGCCCTGAGACCAGATGCGCTCGCGCAGCCAGTTGAAGACAGGCGCCAACTCACCGCGGGCAATACCCGAGTCCAGGCCCGGAGTTTCACGCCGCATCGTGGCAAACCACTGTGCGGCATACATGGCCCCCAGCGTGTAGCAGGGGAAGTAGCCGAAGAGGCCTTCCGGCCAATGCACATCCTGCAGGGCACCATCGCGGAAGTTGCCCCGGGTATCGGTCTGCAGCAGTTGCTGCATCTGCTCGTCCCAAAGCGCCGGAATGTCCTCGGCTTCGATCTCGCCTTCGATGAGTGCACGCTCGATTCCATAGCGCAGCAACACGTGCGCGGGGTAGGTGACCTCGTCGGCATCCACGCGGATGAGCCCGCGCTTGACGCGGGTCAGCAACCGCGCGAGGTTGCCGGCTTCGAAAGCCGGCTGGTCGCCCAAATGGTCCCGCACCAACGGCGCCAGCAAACCGACGAAGCCAGGGTGCGAACCCAACTGCATCTCGAATGACAGGCTTTGGCTCTCGTGGATAGCCATGGAGCGCGCCAGGGAGATGGGTTGCTCGATCAGGTCGCGCGGCCGGTTCTGCTCATAGCGTCCGTGGCCGGTCTCGTGCACCGTGCCCATGAGGCTGCCCAGAAACTCGTCTTCCCTGAAGCGCGTGGTCATGCGCACGTCCTCGGGCACCCCGCCGCAGAAGGGGTGGGTGCTGACGTCCAGGCGTCCAGCTTCGAAATCGAAGTCCAGCAAGCGCATGACCGAGCCGCACAAGGCCCGCTGCTGTTCCACCGGGAACGGGCCTTGAGGAGTGAGCACGGGTTCACGAGACTGCCGCTCGATGACACGCTCAATGAGGCCCGGCAGCCATTGCCGCAGGTCACCAAAGACACGGTCCACTTCCGCCGTGGTCATGCCTGGCTCGTAGCGGTCCATCAGGGCTTCATAGCGGCCGCAGCCCAGTTCGTCGGACAGGCGCTGCGCTTCCTCGCGCCCCACGGCCACCACCTCGCGGAAGTTCTCCAGGAAGCCGGTCCAGTCGTTGGCGGGCCGTTGCGAACGCCACGCATGTTCGCAGCGCGAGGTCGCCATCTGCCGACGGACCACCAGGGACTCCGGCAGCGCATTGGCCGCGCGCCAATCGCGCCGGATTTCGCGCAGATTGGCGCGTTGCGTCTCGGTGAGTTCTTCCTGCTCGGCGGCCTGCAGGGTGTCGCGCAGGCCGGCATCGGTTCGCAGCCGATGGGTGAGTGTGGCCAGTTCAGCCAGGGCCGCGGCGCGGGCCTCATTGCCCTTGGGCGGCATGTTGGCCGCCTGGTCCCAGCCGGCGATGGCGCCGAGGTGGTCCAGGCGGTGCAAGCGCGATTGAAGCGCGGTGAGTTGGTTGTAGGCGGGGGTGGTCATGTGCGGTTTGACGTGTGCAGTGCGCAGGATTCGGTGTGGCCACGGTGTGGGCCCGTCATGGGCAGGTCATGGGCCCGTTCAGAGCGGCAATTCTTGCGGAAACACCCACAGCAGGGCAGCGGTCATCAGGGTGTAGCGCAGGAATTTGCCAATGGCCATGTAAAACGTGCAGGGCAGAAGCGGCAGGCGCAGCCAGCCCGCCACCGCGCACAAGGGGTCGCCCACCACCGGCAGCCAACTCAGCAGGCAGGCCTTGGGGCCGAAACGCCGCAACCACTGCAAGGCGCGGTGTTCGGCGCGGCTGGTGCCCGGCGCATCAGGCCGCAGGCGCTTGAAGGCCCCATGCGCGCCCGCGCCCATCCACCAGGACACCATGCCGCCCAGGGTGTTGCCCAGTGTGGCCACCAACACGGCTGGCCAAAACAGGCTTTCATTGAGTTTGACCAGACCGAACACCGCAGGCTCCGAGCCCATGGGCAGCAGCGTGGCCGAAATGAAGGCCACCACGAAGACCGTGGTCAAGCCATAACGCGGCAAGGCCAGGGCGCTGAGCAGGGCAAGGGTCCATCCGTCCATGGCCCAAGCTTAGGGCAAGCGCAGTGCTGGGTGTGGGTGGCTATACTGCTGCCTCATTTTTAAGCAGCCTCCTCCGAGTGTTCCCACCCCATCCCCTGCGCCTGGGCGCCCATGAACTGCCCGGCCGGCTGTTCGTCGCACCCATGGCTGGCGTCACCGACCGGCCCTTTCGCATGCTGTGCAAGCGATTGGGCGCCGGCTACGCCGTCAGCGAAATGGTGACGAGCAAGCGCGAATTGTGGAACACGCTCAAGACCTCGCGCCGCGCCGACCACACGGGTGAATCAGCGCCGATCGCCGTGCAGATTGCAGGTGTGGACCCCATTGAGATGGCCGAGGCTGCGCGCTACAACATCGACCGCGGTGCCCAGATCATCGACATCAACATGGGCTGTCCTGCCAAGAAGGTGTGCAATGTCTGGGCGGGCTCGGCACTCATGCAGAACGAGCCGCTGGCCATGCAAATCGTCGAGGCGGTGGTGGCGGCCTGTGCACCACTGAATGTGCCGGTCACCTTGAAGATGCGCACCGGTTGGTGCCAGGCCGAACGAAATGCCCTGCGGCTGGCCCGCGCCGCCGAATCGGCGGGGATTGCCATGCTCACCGTGCATGGGCGAACGCGCGAGCAGGGCTACAAGGGACAGGCCGAGTACGACACCATTGCCGCGGTGAAGGCGGCGCTGAACATCCCGGTGGTGGCCAATGGCGACATCGACAGCCCGGCCAAGGCCGCTGCGGTGCTGCGGCACACGGGCGCCGACGCGCTGATGATCGGCCGCGCGGCGCAGGGGCGCCCCTGGATATTCCAGGAGATCGACCACGAGCTGCGCACGGGCATGGCCCTGCCGCCACCCCGAGTAGCGCAGGTTCGGCAATGGCTTCTCGAGCATCTGGTGGACCACTACGGGCTGTACGGCGAATTCATCGGCGTGCGGACCGCGCGCAAGCACATCGGCTGGGCACTGAAGGGTGTCGAAGGTGCCCGTCCCTTTGTGGATCGCCTCAACACGGTGGAATCCTGCGAAGCGCAGCACGCGGCCTTGGACCGGTGGCTGCAGGATCTCGAGCAACGCCAGTCCTGGTGGCCGACCAGCGCCAACGACGAACACATTCAACTGCGCGCATGAGCCAGAACCTGATCGAGGACTGCGTGCGCCGCACGCTGGACCAGTACTTTCGCGACCTTCACGGCGAAGACCCCAGCGGCTTGCACGACCTGCTGGTGAAGTCCGTCGAGCGCCCGCTGCTGGAGCAGGTCATGGTGCGTGCCGAGGGCAACCAAAGCCTGGCTGCGCAGTGGCTGGGCATCAACCGAAACACGCTGCGCCGCAAATTGCTGGAGCACGGCATGACGCAGGGTTGAGCCCCGTCGCTGGCTCCTCTTCTGTCGTTTTCTGAATCTTCTTCATCAAAGCCCTGCCCCTGTGGCCCCACGACCATGACCACTGCCCTGATTTCGGTGTCGGACAAGACCGGCATCGTTGAATTCGCCACCGCCCTGCATCGGTTGGGGGTACGCCTGCTGTCCACCGGCGGCACCGCACAACTGTTGGCCAAGGCCGGTCTGCCGGTTACGGAAGTGGCCGACATGACGGGCTTTCCCGAGATGCTGGACGGTCGTGTGAAGACGCTGCACCCGCGGGTGCACGGTGGCCTGCTGGCGCGGCGCGACGTCCCGGCGCACATGGCGGCGCTGCAGGCACACGGCATCGACACCATCGACCTGTTGGTCGTGAACCTCTACCCCTTCGAATCCACCGTGGCCAAGGCCGGATGCACTCTGGGTGACGCCATCGAGAACATCGACATTGGCGGGCCGGCCATGGTGCGCAGCGCCGCCAAGAACTGGAAGGACGTGGCCGTGCTGACCGATGCTGCCCAGTACGAGGGTGTGGTGGCAGAGCTCAAGGCGGGTGGCATCACCCGGGCCACGCGCTTCGGCCTGGCCGTGGCCGCCTTCAACCGCATCAGCAACTATGACGCGGCCATCAGCGACTACCTCTCAGCCATTGAACTGCCCGATTCAGATGAAGGTGTTCCGGTGCGCCAGGAATTCGCTGCGCAGAGCAACGGCCGATTCGTGAAGCTGCAGGACCTGCGCTACGGCGAGAACCCGCACCAGAACGCGGCGTTCTACCGCGACCTCTACCCCGCACCCGGCTCGCTGGTGACGGCTCAACAGTTGCAGGGCAAGGAGCTGTCCTACAACAACATTGCCGACGCCGACGCCGCCTGGGAATGCGTGAAGGCCTTCGACCCCGCCAGCGACGGTGCGGCCTGCGTGATCGTCAAGCACGCCAACCCCTGCGGCGTGGCCGTGGGCGGTGACGCGGCGCAGGCCTATGGCAAGGCCTTCAAGACGGACCCCACGTCAGCATTCGGGGGCATCATCGCCTTCAACACGGTCGTGGATGAGGCCGCCGCTCAGGCCGTGGCCAAGCAGTTCGTGGAGGTGCTGATTGCCCCGGCCTACACAGAAGGGGCACTCAAGGTGTTCGCCGCCAAGGCCAACACCCGCGTGTTGCGCATTGCATTGGACGGTGTTGAACGCCACGCTGCCGACGCATGGAGCCGCGGCCTCAACAGCCATGACGTCAAGCGCGTGGGCTCGGGCCTGTTGATTCAAAGCGCCGACAACCGGGTGGTGAAGGCCTCCGAACTCAAGGTGGTGACGAAGGTGCAGCCCACGCCGCAGCAACTGGCTGATCTGCTCTTCGCCTGGAAAGTGGCCAAGTTCGTGAAGAGCAACGCCATCGTGTTCTGTGGAGACGGCATGACGCTGGGTGTGGGTGCCGGACAGATGAGCCGCATCGACAGCGCGCGCATCGCCTCCATCAAGGCCGAGAACGCGGGGCTCACCCTGCAGGGCTCAGCCGTGGCCAGCGACGCCTTCTTCCCCTTCCGAGACGGGTTGGACGTGGTGTGCGACGCAGGCGCCACCTGCGTGATTCAGCCGGGTGGCTCGGTGCGCGATGACGAGGTGATCGCCGCTGCCGATGAGCGCGGCATTGCCATGGTGCTCACGGGCGTGCGTCACTTCCGGCATTGAGTCGGCCCGTCCCGCGATTGCGAATCCCACCATGCGCATCCTCGGCGTCGATCCCGGCCTGCAGACCACGGGCTTTGGTGTGATCGAGTCAGAGGGCGCGCGGCTGCATTACGTGGCCAGCGGCACCATCCGCACCTCTGGTGCGGCCAACCGTGCCGAATTGGGGGACCTGCCGGGTCGACTGAAGATCATCTTTGACGGCATTGCCGAAATCACGGAGCGCTACCAGCCCTCACAGGCCTCGGTGGAGATCGTGTTCGTCAACGTCAACCCGCAAAGTACGCTGCTGCTGGGGCAGGCGCGTGGGGCGGCCATCACGGCCCTGGTGGCACGCGGCCTCGTGGTTCACGAGTACACGGCGCTGCAGATGAAGAAGGCCGTGGTGGGGCATGGGCATGCCAAGAAGGAACAGGTGCAGGTGATGGTGCAGCGGCTGCTGAACCTGCCGTCACCGCCAGGCAAGGACGCCTCGGACGCCTTGGGGCTGGCCATCATGCATGCGCACGCGGGCGCTTCGTTTGCGGCCTACACCAAGGAAACGGCGCTCAAGCGCCGCACGCACGCCCAGTTCAAGGGCGGACGCACCTACTGAGTGTTCACCAGGCCGGTGCGACTTCGGCCCAGCCCACGGGTGCCTGGCGCGCGTCCTCGAAGGTCACGATCTCCCAGGCGCTGCGGTCGGCCAGCAACTGGCGCAACAGGCGGTTGTTCAGGGCATGACCGCCCTTGAAGGCGGTGTAGGACGCCAATAGCGGCTTGCCCAGCACATGCATGTCGCCGATGGCGTCCAGGATCTTGTGCTTGACGAACTCATCGTCGTAACGCAGCCCCTCGGCATTGAGCACTCGGTAGTCGTCCACGACGATCACGTTGTCCATGCTGCCACCCAGGCCCAGGCCACGGGCGCGCATCATCTCCACGTCCGTGGTGAAGCCGAAGGTGCGGGCACGCGCAATGTCGCGCCGGTACTGGCCGCTGGCGAAATCGAAGGTCATGCGCTGACCGGTGGCGTCCAGTGCCGGGTGGTTGAACTCGATCTCGAAGGTGAGCTTGTAGCCGTGGAAGGGCTCCAGGCGCGCCCACTTCAGGGAAGCGCCCTCACCTTCGCGCAACTCCACGGGCTTCTTGACCCGCAGGAAACGCTTGGGCGCGTTCTGCAGTTCGATGCCCGCGCTTTGGAGAAGGAACACGAAACTGGCGGCACTGCCGTCCAGGATGGGCACCTCTTCGGCGGTGATGTCGATGTAGAGGTTGTCCAGACCCAAGCCCGCGCAAGCGCTGAGCAGGTGCTCGATGGTCTGCACCTTCGGGCCGATGGGATGGCCTTCGTCATCCAACGGGCTGATGGTGGTGGCCATCCGCGTGTCGGTGACGGACTCGGGGGTGACCGGAATGTCGACTGGTTGCGGCAGGTCGGTTCTGCGGAACACGATGCCCGTGTCAGGCGCCGCTGGTCGAAGGGTGAGTTCGACACGCTGCCCGCTGTGCACGCCCACGCCCACGGCGCGGGTGACGGACTTCAGGGTGCGTTGTCGAATCATTCGCCTATTGTCGGATATTTTGGGAGCGCGTGTGCGGGTTTACCCGACATCGGTGAGGACGGCTCCGCAAGGTGGTGAGAAGGAGGAATCACCACCCCGCGGAGCGCCGGCCGGGCTGTGCCGGCTGGTGAACGAACTCAGTCCGCCTGACGACGCAGGAAGGC
>JAIYCN010000097.1 GCA_027487995.1 Rubrivivax sp.
CCGGGCGACGGCGCCTTCTACGGCCCCAAGGTCGAATACACCCTGAAGGACGCGATTGGCCGCCAGTGGCAGTGCGGCACCATCCAGGTCGACTTCTCGCTGCCTGAACGGCTGGATGCCGAGTTCGTGGCCGAAAGTGGCGAGCGCAAGACCCCGGTGATGCTGCACCGCGCCATCCTGGGCAGCCTGGAGCGCTTCATTGGCATTCTCATTGAACAGCATGCCGGGGCCCTGCCGGCCTGGCTGGCGCCCACCCAGGTGGTCGTGCTCAACATCACCGATTCCCAGGCCGATTACGCCCGGGAAGTGGCCAAAACGCTTCAAAAACAAGGCGTTAGGTGCGAGCTTGATTTGCGCAACGAGAAAATTACCTATAAAATCCGCGCCCATTCCATGCAGAAGGTGCCCCTGATCGCCGTTGTGGGCGACAAGGAGATGGCATCGAACTGCGTGGCTGTGCGCGCCCGAGGCAACCAGGACCTGGGGGTCATGCCGGTTTCAGCGTTCACCGAGAATGTGCTGGCCGACATCGCCGCCAAGGCTTGAAGGCCTCTGGGCGTTTTGTTGTTGATGTCCTGAAAGGATTCGAACCATCGCTACGTTTCTCGATCGCCGCATGCCCAATGTCGAGCGCAAGCATCGACTCAATCGCGAGATCACCGCACCCACGGTGCGTTTGAACGGGCCCGAAAACGAACCCTTAGGCATCGTCAGCATTCAGGAGGCCCTGCGGCTTTCCGGCGAATACGACGTGGACTTGGTGGAGATTGCGGCCACAGCCGACCCACCCGTGTGTCGCCTGATGGACTACGGCAAGTTCAAGTATCAAGAGCAGAAGAAGGCGGCGGAGGCGAAAGCCAAGCAGCACGTCATCGAGATCAAGGAAGTCAAGTTCCGCCCCGGCACCGACGAAGGTGACTACGCGGTGAAGATGCGCAATCTGCGCCGCTTCATTGCCGAGGACGGCGACAAGGGCAAGGTCACCTTGCGCTTCCGCGGTCGAGAGATCACGCACCAGGAAATCGGCATGCGCCTGCTGGAGCGGATCCGTGATGAGCTGGCTGACGTGGCGGTGGTCGAGCACATGCCCAAGCTCGAAGGCCGACAGATGATCATGGTGCTGGCGCCCAAGAAGCGCTGAGCCCACCGTTTCGCGGATTTCCGGTTTGGTCGCCGGGAGTCCGATCGAAGAAGCCGTTGCAGGCCAACAAGCATCCGATGAGGAAATCGGGTCGCCTGCAGGGGTCACTTAAAAGGAGCAGTCATGCCCAAGATGAAGACCAAGAGCAGCGCGAAAAAGCGTTTTCGCGTTCGTCCGGGTGGCACCGTCAAGCGCGGTCAGGCGTTCAAGCGCCACATCCTGACCAAGAAGACCACGAAGAACAAGCGCCAGCTTCGCGGCGCCGTCAACGTGCACGAGACCAACATGGGTCACATGGCTCAGATGCTGCCTTTCGCAGGTCTGTAAGCCGCCCGGTCATCTTCAAGGAAAGGATTCAATATGCCTCGCGTCAAACGTGGTGTTACCGCACGCGCCCGTCACAAGAAGGTTCTGGCCCTGGCCAAGGGTTTCCGGGGCCGCCGCAAGAACGTCTTCCGCATCGCCAAACAGGCGGTGATGAAGGCGGGTCAGTACGCCTACCGTGACCGTCGCACCAAGAAGCGCGTGTTCCGTCAGCTCTGGATCGCCCGTATCAACGCGGCTTCGCGTGAGCTCGGCGTCACCTACAGCAAGTTCATGGCCGGCCTGAAGAAGGCCAACATCGGCATCGACCGCAAGGTGTTGGCCGACATGGCCGTCAACGACCCGGCTGCCTTTGGCAGCATCGTGGCTCAGGTGAAGGCCCAACTCGCTTGATGTCCCGGTCAGGGCGCTTTGGCGCCTTGGCCTCATCAGCCTCCGGCCGTCACCTGCGTGACGGCCGTTTTCTTTTTGCGCCCACTCTCCCTCCTGTTTTTCTTCGCATCGCATGAACGAGCTTGAATCGATGGTGGCCAGCGCCACGGCGGATTTTTCCGCTGCGGCCACGCCGGCTGACCTGGAAAACGCCAAGGCCCGCTACCTGGGCAAGGCCGGGCGTGTCACCGAACTGCTCAAGGCCCTGGGTGCCTTGCCGGTGGAAGAGAAGAAGGCGCGCGGCGCCGAGATCAACGCGGCCAAGACCCAGATCGAGGGCGCGTTGACCGCTCGGCGTCAGGCCTTGGCCGATGCCGAACTGCAGCAGCAACTCCAGGCCGAATCCCTGGACGTGACGCTGCCCGGCCGCCGTCGCGGCACGAGCGGTCTGCATCCCGTGTCCCGCACGCTGGAGCGCATCGAGGCCATCTTTGGGTCCATGGGCTTTGAAGTGGCCGACGGCCCTGAGATCGAGAACGACTGGTTCAACTTCACGGCGCTCAACACGCCTGCCGACCATCCCGCGCGCTCAATGCACGACACGTTCTACGTGGACATGAACAGCGCCGATGGTTCACCGTATCTGCTGCGCACCCACACCAGCCCCATGCAGGTGCGCCATGCGGTGCAGCATGTGAAGCGCCACCAGGCCCTGTTGCAGGTCGGCAAGGCCATGCCCGAGATTCGCGTGATTGCGCCGGGCCGCACCTACCGCGTGGACAGCGACGCCACGCACTCGCCCATGTTTCACCAGTGCGAAGGCCTGTGGATTGGCGAGAACGTCAGCTTCAAGGACTTGAAGGCCGTCTTCGGCGACTTCTTCCGCACCTTCTTCGAAACCGAAGAGCTGCAGATCCGCTTCCGCCCCAGCTTCTTCCCCTTCACCGAGCCTTCGGCTGAAGTGGACATCGCCTTTGGCAGCGGGCCTCTCAAGGGCCGCTGGCTGGAAGTGGCCGGTTCGGGTCAGGTGCATCCCAATGTGGTGCGCAACTTCGGCCTGGACCCCGAGCGCTACATCGGCTTTGCCTTCGGCATGGGCCCCGACCGCCTGACCATGCTGCGCTACGGCGTGGACGACCTGCGCCAGTTCTTCGAAGGCGACCTGCGCTTCCTGTCGCAATTCAACTGACCCGCTATGCAATTCCCTGAATCCTGGCTGCGCAGCCTGTGCAACCCCAGCCTCTCCACGGCCGAGTTGGCCGAGCGCCTGACCATGGCGGGCCTGGAGGTTGAAGAACTGCAGCCCGTGGCCCCGCCGTTCTCCAACATCGTCGTTGCTGAGATCGTCACGGCCGAGCAGCACCCCAATGCCGACCGCCTGCGCGTGTGCCAGGTGGATGCGGGTCCCCACAGCAAGGAAGGCCCGCTGCAGATCGTCTGTGGTGCACCCAATGCGCGCGTGGGCATCAAGGTGCCCTTGGCCCTGGTTGGAGCGAAATTGCCGCCGGGCGAGGATGGCAAGCCTTTCGAGATAAAGGTCGGCAAGCTGCGCGGCGTTGAAAGCTTCGGCATGCTGTGCTCGGCCCGTGAACTCAAGCTCAGCGACGACCACGGAGGCCTGTTGGAGCTTGCAGCGGATGCGCCGGTGGGCGCCAACGTGCGCGACGTGCTGGGGCTTGATGACACGCTCTTCACCCTCAAGCTCACGCCCAATCTGGCACACCACCTGTCGATCCTGGGGCTGGCGCGCGAGGTGTCGGCGCTGACCGGCACACCGCTGACCGAGCCTGCGGTGCCCGCGGCGGCGGTCACTCTGCAAGACTGCTTGCCGGTGACGATTGCGGCCACCGACCTGTGCGGCCGTTTCTCGGGCCGCATCGTGCGCGGCATCAACCCTGCGGCCAACACGCCTGCCTGGATGGTGGAACGCCTGGCCCGCTGCGGTCAGCGGCCGGTCAATGCCATCGTCGACATCTCCAACTACGTGATGTTCGAACTGGGCCAGCCCACGCACATCTTCGATTTGGCCAAAGTGGGGCAGGGCCTGCAGGTGCGCTGGGCGCGCCAGGGCGAAACCCTCAAGCTGCTCAATGGTCAGACGGTGACGCTGGACGCGCAGGTCGGCGTGATCGCCGATGAGTCTGGTGTCGAGTCCCTGGCGGGCATCATGGGCGGCGATGCCACCGCGGTAGGTGACAGCACTAGAGATGTCTACATCGAGGCCGCGTTCTGGTGGCCCAAAGCCGTGGCCGGTCGTGCCCGCCGCTACAACTTCTCCACCGATGCAGGCCACCGTTTCGAGCGTGGCGTGGACCCGGCTCATACAGTGCGCGCCATCGAGCGCATCACCGAGTTGTTGGTGGCCATCTGCGGCACCGCGGATACGGCTTGCGGGCCCATCGACGACCAGTGGCCCGCGCAGAAGGCCGCCACAACCTTGAGCATGCGCGTGGCGCGGGCGGCCAAGGTGGTGGGCATGCCCATCTCGCAGACGGATTGCGAGGCGGTGTTCACGCGTCTGGGTTTCGTGCACCGTGCCGACGGCGACACCATCCACGTCACCCCACCCAGCCACCGCTTCGACATCCAGATCGAGGAAGACCTGATCGAGGAAGTGGCGCGCGTGATCGGTTTCGATCGCCTGCCAGACACGCCCCCCCTGGCGCCCGTCACGGCCCGCGTGCGTGTGGAGTCCCAGCGCAGCGCCCACACCGTGCGCCGCGTGCTGGCGGGGCTGGACTACCAAGAGGGCATCCACTTCAGCTTCGTCGAGGAGCAGTGGGAGCGCGACCTGGCCGGCAATGCCAATCCCATTCGTGTGCTCAACCCGATTGCCGCACCGCTGGCCGTGATGCGCTCCACTTTGCTCGGCAGCTTGCTGCAGGCGGCGCGCAGCAATCTGGCGCGCAAGGTGGCCCGCGTTCGCCTGTTCGAGATTGGCCGCGTGTTCCATCGCGACACCTCGGTTGCGGACAGCGACACCAGCGTGGCCGGTGTGCGCCAGCCCTTGATGGTGGCCGGTCTGGCGCTGGGAACAGCCGATTCGCCACAATGGGGATCGGCCGCGCGGGCGGTGGACTTCTTCGACGTGAAGGGCGACGTGGAGGCCCTGATGTGGCCGCTGCGCCCGGCCTTCGTGAAGGCCGAACACCCGGCGCTGCACCCAGGCCGATGCGCCGCCGTGCTGCTGGACGGGCAGGTGGTGGGCCACATCGGTGAATTGCATCCCCGGTGGCGCCAGTCCTACGAGCTGCCCTCGGCACCGGTGGTGTTTGAACTGACCTTGGACTCGGTGTTGAAGCGACCTGTGCCCCAGGCGCACGCGGTTTCTCGACAGCAGGCGGTGTGGCGAGATCTGGCCCTGGTGGCGGGTGACGGTGTCACGCATGACGAATTGATCGGCGCGCTGCAAAATGATCCACTGGGACTGGTCAAGGCGGCGCGGTTGTTCGACGTGTACAAACCCAAGGGCGGCGCGCCTGACATGGCCGCCGGTGAACGAAGCCTGGCGGTTCGGTTGGAATTGCTGGACGAGGCCACCACGCTGACCGATGAGCGGATTGAGGCGGCCGTGGCACAGGCGCTGGAGCGCGCGGCCCAGTTGGGCGCGCGGCTGCGCTCGGGCGCCTGAAGGCCTTTGCACAAGGAAACTGCATCGTGAACGACCGCGTGATACTCCCTTCGCTCGTGACGCCCACGCTGACCAAGGCCGAGTTGTCCGACCTGCTGTTCGAGCGGCTGGGACTGAACAAGCGGGAATCCAAGGACATGGTCGATGCCTTCTTCGACATCCTGGGCAAGACGTTGGAAGACGGGCGGGACGTGAAGCTGTCGGGGTTCGGAAACTTCAACATTCGGCACAAGGCGGCGCGCCCAGGGCGCAATCCACGTACGGGTGAACTCATCCCCATTGATGAGCGCCGGGTCGTCACCTTTCACGCCAGCCTCAAACTCAAGGCGGTGGTGCAGGGCGACGAACCACCCGCCGACGAAGTCTGAGGGTCACACCTGCATGGCCAACCCAGGGGTTGATTGCACAATCCACAGCAAGACGTGAGCACCGAACTGCCTGCCATCCCGCCCAAGCGCTACTTCACCATCGGTGAAGTGAGCGAGTTGTGCGCGGTCAAGCCTTATGTTCTGCGCTACTGGGAGCAGGAGTTCACCCAACTGCGGCCCATGAAGCGACGGGGAAACCGCCGCTACTACCAGCACCACGAAGTGCTGTTGGTGCGGCGCATCCGTGAATTGCTGTACGAACAGCGGTTCACCATCAGCGGCGCGCGAGACCGTTTGGCCGAGGCGCTGATACGGGGGACCTCGGCACGGGCGCTGGCCGAGGCCGGGCAGATGGGTGCCATGGGTGCTCCGAACGATGATGACTGGACCGATGACCCATCAACGACCCTGGGCACGAACGACAGCCCGGCCGATGCGGCAGGTCGTGCGGCAGGTGCATCTTTGCAGGCAATCGACGCCAGCGCCCGATCAAGTGGAGTGGACCTTCGGCGCGAGCTTCTGGCCATTCGCCGACTGCTCTCGGATTGACGTTATACTGCTAGCTTCGTCGGGGTGTAGCGCAGCCTGGTAGCGCACTTGCATGGGGTGCAAGGGGTAGCGAGTTCGAATCCCGCCACCCCGACCATTGAAAAGCGAAGGCCCGGTTCCGCAAGGTTCCGGGCCTTTTGTTGTTTTGCAGTCCGCACGCGCACTTCCCCCTATGCCCGGAGCGCCTTGCCGGACGTACATTGGATTCGAAGACAACAGATTGCCCACCCAGGGGCACGCTTGCACCATGGCCACGTCACGTCGACGCACCACACGTCCCCCTGAGGAGCCGGCTGCGGCACCTGAAGCCACCGGCGCCCCTGGCGCGCAGGCCCTGCGTCCTCGGGTGCTCAAGAAGTACCCCAACCGCCGCCTGTACGACACGCAGAACTCCACCTACATCACGCTGCAGGACGTCAAGGACATGGTCCTGCAGGGACAGGACTTCCAGGTACAGGACGCCAAGACGGCCGAGGACATCACGCGCAGCATCCTGCTGCAGATCATCCTGGAAGAGGAAACCGGGGGCGTGCCCATGTTCTCCACCCCCATGCTGGCCAACATCATCCGGTTCTATGGCCACGCCATGCAGGGCATGATGGGGCACTACCTCGAGCAGAACCTGCAGGCTTTTGCGGACCTCCAGCGTCAATGGACGGCGCAATCCAAGACGCTGTACGACCCCACGCAGTTCAACACCGAAGCCTGGGGCCAGTGGGCCAAGATGTTCCAGTCGATGCCGGGTTTCACTGGCTTCCCGCCCGGCCGCAAGTAGGCTGCCGGGAAATCGGCGGGTGCGGGACAATCTGGGGATGTCTGCACATTCCCCCGATTTCTCCAGCACCGCGGCGACCGGTGCCAACCTTGGCAACTCCGGTACGGCTGCGCCACGCATCGCCTTTGCCAGCCTCGGCTGCCCCAAGGCGCTGACCGACAGCGAACTCATCCTCACCCAACTCAGTGCCGAGGGCTACCAGACCTCGCGCGACTATGCGGGTGCGGACCTCGTCATCGTCAACACCTGCGGCTTCATCGACGATGCGGTGCAGGAAAGCCTGGACACCATCGGGCAAGCCCTGGCGGAAAACGGCCGTGTGATCGTCACGGGTTGCCTGGGCGCCAAGACCGGCGAGGGCGGTGGCAACCTCGTGCAGCAGGTTCACCCCAAGGTGTTGGCGGTGACGGGGCCGCATGCCACGCATGAGGTGATGGATGCGGTGCACCAGCACGTGCCCAAGCCGCACGATCCCTTCACAGACCTGGTGCCCCCTCAGGGCATCAAGCTCACGCCGCGCCACTACGCCTACCTGAAGATCAGCGAGGGCTGCAACCACGCCTGCACCTTCTGCATCATTCCCAGCATGCGCGGCAAGTTGGTGTCCCGTCCCATCGGTGACGTGCTGGAAGAGGCCCGAAAGCTGTTCGAGGCTGGCGTGAAGGAGTTGCTGGTGGTCAGCCAGGACACCAGTGCCTACGGGGTTGATGTGCAGTACCGCACCGGATTCTGGAATGGGCAACCGGTCAAGACCCGCATGGTGGAGTTGTGCGAGCGCCTGTCGCAACTGGCGGAGCCCTTTGGAGCCTGGGTACGGTTGCACTATGTGTACCCATACCCCCACGTCGACGAGCTGATCCCCATGATGGCGCAGGGACGCATCCTGCCCTACCTGGACATTCCCTTCCAGCACGCCCACCCCGACGTGCTGCGTCGCATGAAGCGCCCGGCCTCGGGCGAACGGCACTTGGAGCGGCTGCAGGCCTGGCGGGCGGCGTGCCCTGAGCTTGTCATTCGCAGCACCTTCATCGCGGGCTTCCCAGGCGAGACCGAAACCGAATTCGAGGCCCTGCTGGATTTCGTGCGCGAAGCGCAGATCGATCGAGCCGGCTGCTTCGCCTATTCCCCGGTGCCCGGCGCTGCCGCAAATGACATCTCGGGTGCCTTGCCCGATGAGTTGCGCGAAGAGCGTCGGTCGCGCTTCATGGCCGTGGCCGAAGCGGTGTCGGTGCAGCGTCTGTCCAGGCGTGTGGGCGCCACGCTGCAGGTGCTGGTGGACCAGGCGCCTGCCATGGGCCGCAAGGGTGGGGTGGGGCGGTCCTATGCCGACGCGCCGGAAATCGATGGTGTGGTTCGGTTGCTGCCGCCGCAGAAGATCTCCACTACGCTCAAGGTGGGCGAATTCGCCCGCGCCCGCGTGGTGGCCGTGGAGGGCCACGATCTCGTGGCGCAACCGCTGTAAGGCGTGGCATCGCCATGACCAAGCCAGTTGTGACGAACAGCCCGGATGCGGCAACGGGTGAACCCGCTGATGGTTCGCCCGATTTCATCACCACGCTGATCCATCATCCCTACCGGGCTCCCGAAGGCTTTGATGCGGTGATGCCGGCTGTGCACAAGGCCTCCACGGTTTTCTTCCCCAACGTACAGGCCTTGCGCACGCGCGACTGGCGTCACAAGGAAGGCTACACCTACGGCCTGCACGGCACGCCCACCACCTTCGTGCTGGAAGAGCGCATCGCCCACCTGGAAGGTGCCCGGCACTGTGTCTTGGCCCCGAGCGGTCTGGCGGCGCTGGCCTTGGTGAACATGGCGCTGCTTCAGCCCGGTGATGAGGTGCTGCTCCCCGACAACGTCTACGGCCCGTCCAAGGAACTGGCCCGCAGCCTGCTGGCGCAATGGGGCATCGGCCACCGCATCTATGACCCGTTGAACCCGGGTTCGGCCGCGGACCTGATTGGATCAGCCACCAAGTTGATGTGGATTGAGCCACCGGGCTCGGTGACGATGGAGTTCCCGGATGTGCGAGCGCTCGTGCGCTTGGCGCGCAGCCGCGGCATTCAGACCGCGCTGGACAACACCTGGGGAGCGGGCCTGGCGTTCAAACCCTTCGATTTGGGTGGTGAGCCGGATGAGCATCTGGCCGTGGACGTCTGCATGCACGCGCTCACCAAGTACCCATCGGGCGGCGGAGATGTGCTGATGGGCTCGGTCACCACGGTGGACCGAGCACTTCACGAAAAACTGTTGATGGCGCACATGCGCTTGGGCTTGGGCGTGGGCGGCAACGATGCAGAAGGCATCCTCAGGGCCTTGCCCTCGATCACCCTGCGCTACGAAGCACAGGACCGGTCAGCGCGGAACCTGGCTCAGTGGCTGAGCACCCAGCCCGCAGTGGCGCGCGTGCTGCACCCCGCGTTGCCGGGTTCACCCGGCCATGAACACTGGGCTTCGCTGTGCACCGGTGCGGCTGGCATCTTCTCCATCCTGCTGCACCCCTCATTCGAGCAGGTCCATGTTGACCAGTTCGTGGATGCCCTTCGCGTGTTCCGGATTGGGTATTCCTGGGGCGGCCCGGTGAGCTTGGCAGTGCCCTACGGGCTCGATTCCATGCGGAAGGACAGAAGCCACCTGGTGGGACATTTGGTGCGCCTGTGCATCGGCCTCGAGCACGTCGAAGACCTCAAGGCCGACCTGAGCCAAGCCTTGCGTGTCTTGCCCGCGCCCGTTCGAACGCCCGTCTAAACGCCTGTTCAAGCGCCGGATGTTCACCACCCACCGCGCCCCAGAGGGGCCGCCTACATCCGCCTTGGTCGATGCGTTCAAGGCCCTGGCCTGCTGTCTCATCGTTCTGCATCACCTGGCCTTCTACGGCCCCATGGCCGACCACGCGGATGATCTGTTCCCGCGCACCTTTGAATGGCTGGCGCAACATGCCCGCTTGGCGGTGCAGGTGTTCCTCGTCATCGGGGGCTACCTGGCGGCGCGCGGCGTGATGGCCAACGGCTTCAAACCCACGCAGGGGGCAGGAGCCGCTGCGTCGGCGCGTCTTGCTGGAACCCTGTTCAAAGATGTCTGGCGGCCTGCCATCCGGCGAATCGCCCAGCGATTCGTGCGGCTGGCCTTGCCCCTGTGGGCGGCGCTGGTCGTGGCGGTGGCCTGCAACGCCCTGGCGGACCATTGGATGGACCACCACTCCATCAGCGCGCCGCCCGGTTTCACCCAAGTCCTGATGCACCTGCTGCTGTTGCAGGACCTGACCGGCCATGAGGCGCTGTCGGCCGGCATCTGGTACGTGGCCATCGACTTTCAGTTGTTTGCGGTGTTGACGCTGCTGGCGGCTTTGGCCAGAACCGTTGTCGGTCAGCGCGCCGCACCACTGGCGCTCGCGTGGGGCACGGTGACGGGTTTGGCGGTTTCGGCCTTCTTCATCAACCGAGATTCGAGCTGGGACGCCACCGCTGCCTACTTTTGGGTCAGCTACGGTCTGGGTGTGTTGTTGGGGCTGGGTGTGTCCTGGCGATGGATGGCCAGTGCGCTGGGCCTGTTGGCGATCGCCTTGTGGGTGGATCCCCGAGTGCGCCTGTGGGTGGCCGGCGGCACCGTGACGGCGCTGTGGCTGTGGGTGCTTGCAAGGGGGCGTGTGCTACCGGTGGTCGCACCCTGGGTGCAAGGTTTGAGCCGTATCAGCTACGCCGTGTTTCTGGTCCACTTTCCCGTGAGTCTGGTGGTCAATGCACTATGGGTTGCCTTCATTCCGCCAAGCCCCTGGATCCATCTGTTGGGTGTCGTCACGGCCGTCAAGATGAGCATCCTCTTGGGTGCTGCCTTCCACCAGTTCATCGAACAACCGCTGGTCGATGGCGCCAACCGCTTGATGTTCAGTGCCCGCGGGCGCGCGGCAGCCTCAGCGTAGCTTTGCATTTGGGGCGGGGGGCGCCGCTCAGCGTGATCGCGACTTCATCGCACGCTCCACCTCACGCTTGCCCTCGCGCTCCTTGATGGTCTCACGCTTATCGTGTTCGGCCTTGCCCTTGGCCAAGGCAATCTCGGCCTTCACACGGCCGTTCTTAAAGTGGAGATTCAGCGGCACCAGGGTGTAGCCACGCTGCTCCACCTTGCCCACCAGGCGCTTGATCTCGGCCTTGTGCAGCAGGAGTTTCTTGGTGCGGTCGGCCTCGGGCCGCACGTGGGTGGACGCGGTGCGCAGGGCGTTGATGCGGCAGCCAATGAGAAAGAGCTCACCGCTCTTGATGACCACATAGCCATCGGTGAGCTGCACCTGGCCCGATCGGATGGCCTTGACTTCCCACCCTTCCAGGACCACGCCAGCCTCGTGCTTTTCCTCGAGGTGGTAGTCGAACCGCGCGCGGCGGTTCTCTGCGATCAGGGGATTGGTGGAAGCCATGAACTTAAAATCCCGTCATTCTATGAAGCACGTGCGGAAATCCGTCCTGCTGTGGTACTCCGCCCGGCAGATGTACGACCTGGTGACCCGGGTTCAGGCCTACCCGGAGTTCCTGCCCTGGTGCGACCGCGCCGAGGTGCTGGAGGAGTCGGCGGACGGCATGACGGCCCGGCTGGGTCTCGCATTCTCGGGCCTGCGACATGCCTTCACCACGCGCAACCACCACGAAGCCGGACGGCTGGTGACGGTGGAGCTGGTTGATGGTCCCTTCTCGAAGCTCCAGGGCCGTTGGGCCTTCACGCCGGTGGGGGGTACGCCGGCCGATTCCGGTTCGGGGACCGATGCTGCCGAACCTGCCGCCTGCCGGGTTGAGTTGGATCTGCAGTACGCGCTGAGCGCGGGGCCTCTTGAGGTGGTGTTGAGTCCGGTGTTCGACCGCGTGGCCAACACCTTGGTCGACTGCTTCGTGCAAAGGGCGGAGGCGGTGTATGGGGTCCGTTGAATCGGCAACCGAAGTTGCATCCACCGGTCACGCGGCCATGGTCTCGCAGCCCTTGTCTGTTCAGGTGGCATATTCGCCCTCACCCGAGCAGGTCGACCTTCGCAGTTTGGGCCTGCCCATGGGCTCCACGGTGGCGGATGCACTGCGCGCCAGTGGCCTGTTGGAAGCCCACGGGCTGGCGCTGGATGACGAGCTGGTGTGCGGTGTGTGGGCCAAGATCCGACCCTTGGCTCATCCCTTGAGGGACGGCGACCGGGTGGAGGTGTACCGCTGCCTGCGTGTGGACCCCAAAGAAGCCCGCCGGCAACGGTACCGCAAGGGTGGGAAGCCCGCCAAGGGGCGGTCTGCGGCATCGGCAGACCCGGTGGACGCGCCCAGTTCAGGGCCGGGGCCTGGCACAGGCACCTCCGTATAATCCCGTTTTGCGTCCGGAGATTTCCCAATGCGCCTGATCGGCAAAGCGCTCACCTTCGATGACGTGCTGTTGGTCCCCGCCTTTTCGAAGGTGCTTCCGCGGGACACCAGCCTCGCCACCCGCCTCACCCGCAACATCGCCCTGAACCTGCCCCTGGTGTCCGCCGCCATGGACACGGTGACCGAGGCGCGTTTGGCCATCGCCATCGCGCAGGAGGGTGGCATCGGCATCGTGCACAAGAACCTCACGCCGGCTCAACAGGCGGCAGAGGTGGCACGCGTCAAGCGCTACGAATCGGGCATCCTGCGCGACCCCATCACCATTGCGCCCGACGCCACGGTGCGTCAGGTCAAGGCGCTTTCCGACCAGCATGGCGTATCCGGATTCCCGGTTGTGGAGGCGGGCCGCGTGGTCGGCATCGTCACGGGCCGTGACCTGCGGTTTGAAACGCGCATGGACGCGTCTGTGCGCGACATCATGACCCCGCGAGAGCGGCTCATCACCGTCCGCGAAGGCGCTTCCATAGATGAGGGCAAGGCCCTGATGCACCAACACAAGCTCGAACGCGTGCTGGTGGTCAACGACGCCTTCGAGCTGCGCGGCCTGATGACCGTGAAGGACATCACCAAGCAGACCAACTTCCCCAATGCTGCGCGCGATGCACAGGGCAAGCTCCGCGTGGGTGCGGCCGTCGGCGTGGGCGAGGGCACCGAAGAGCGGGTGGAGCTTCTGGTCAAAGCCGGCGTGGATGCCATCGTGGTCGACACGGCCCATGGGCACAGCGCGGGTGTGATCGAGCGTGTTCGGTGGGTGAAGACGAGCTTCCCGGGTGTGGACGTCATCGGCGGCAACATTGCCACCGGAGCGGCCGCGCTGGCTCTGGTCGAAGCCGGCGCCGATGCGGTCAAGGTGGGCATCGGCCCCGGTTCCATCTGCACAACCCGTATCGTGGCCGGCGTGGGTGTGCCGCAGATCATGGCCATCGACAACGTGGCCACCGCGCTCAAGGGTAGCGGCGTTCCCCTCATCGCCGATGGCGGCATCCGCTTCTCCG
>JAIYCN010000370.1 GCA_027487995.1 Rubrivivax sp.
AGGAGCCGGCGGTGTACCGGGAAGTCATGCCCGCCTGGAGTGATGAGAACCTGCTCGCGCTCACGGCCACCGTGCGCTCAAAACTGTTCTTTGCGCACGTCCGCGCGGCCACGGGCGGCGGCATTGCGCGCAGCAACTGCCACCCCTTCCGCATGGGCCCCTATTTGTTCATGCACAACGGGCAGATCGGCGGCTACCCGTGGGTGCGCCGGGCGCTGGAATCGCTGTTGCCCGACCACCTCTATGCCCACCGCAAGGGCGCCACGGATTCTGAACTGCTCTTCCTGTTGGCGCTGTCGCGGATCGAAGAGGGACTGGAGCCGGGCGACGCGGTGATGTGGGCCTTGGGCGAAGCGCGGCATGAGATGCGCCGCCACGGCATCAGCGACCCCCTGCGCTTTGCGGCTGCGCTCAGCAATGGGGAATCGCTGCATGTGTTCCGAATGTCCAGCGACGACCGGCCGCCCTCGCTGTATCTGCACAGCGGGCCACAAGGTGTGACCGTGGCCTCAGAGCCCCTGGCCGGCGACGAGGACGCTTGGCGCCTGGTGCCCGCCGGGGCCGTGGTGAGCATCGGTGAACACGGTGTGGAAGAGCGGCTGGAAGTGCTGCACTGAGCCTTAGATTTCCACCTTGGAGCCAAGCTCCACCACGCGGTTGGTGGGCAGGCGAAGGAAATCCGCCGCCGCGGCTGCGTTGCGGTGCAGGCCGGCAAAGAGTTTCTCCCGCCACATGGACATGCCCTGCCCCAGCGTGGGGATCACGATGTCGCGGCTGAGGAAGTAGCTGGTGTCCATGTCGTCCAGTGCCACGCCGCGTGACTTTAGAAGCGTCAACGCCTGGGGCACATCGGGTTCGTTCTTGAAGCCAAAGTTCAGCACCACCGCCCAGCAGTCATGCCCCAATGACGCCACTTCCACACGCTGATTGAAGCCCACCCAGGGCACGTCGTGGTGGCGCACGGTGACGAACAGATTGCGTTCATGCAGCACCTTGTTGTGCTTGAGGTTGTGCATCAGCGCCGTGGGCGTGAGGCCCTCGTCGGGTGTCATGAACACGGCCGTGCCCTCAACGCGCGTGGGAGGGTTGACGAACACCGCATCCAGGAAATCCTGCAGGGGAATGGCGTCCTCGCGCAAGCGCTCGCGCAGCAGGGTGGACCCTTGGCGCCAGGTGAGCATCAGCGTGAACATGCCCAGGCCAATGGCCAACGGGAACCAGCCACCTGCAAACAACTTGAGCAGGTTGGAGGCCAGGAAGGCCACGTCGATGATGAAGAAGAAGATGGTGGCCAGGATGCACAGCCACAGCGGGTACTTCCAGCCATAACGGATGACGAAGAAGGTCATCACGGTGGTGATCGTCATGTCGATGGTGACGGCCACGCCGTAGGCACCTGCGAGCTTGCTGGATGAGCCAAACAGCGTGACGGCCAGCACCACGAAGGCGAACAGCATCCAGTTGATGAAGGGCACGTAGATTTGACCCGTGTCGCGCACCGAGGTGTGCAGGATGCGCATGCGCGGCAGGATGCCCAATTGAATGGCTTGCTTGGTCACGGAGAAGGCCGCCGTGATCAGGGCCTGCGAAGCCACGATGGCCGCCAGCGTGGCCAGGATGAACAGCGGGATCTCGGCCCACTGCGGCGCGATGAGGAAGAAGGGGTTCTTGATGGCCTCGGAGTCGCGCAGCAACAGGGCGCCCTGGCCGAAATAGTTCAGCACCAGTGCGGGCATCACCACCGCGTACCAGGCGATGCGAATGGGGCGCTTGCCGAAGTGGCCCAGGTCGGCATACAGCGCTTCGCCGCCCGTGACCACCAGCACCACTGCACCCAGGGCCACGAAGGCGATCCAGCCGTTGTCCAGACCAAAGCGGAGTGCGTACTGGGGATTCAGGGCCTCCAGGACGGCGGGATTTTCCAAAATGGACGGGATGCCCAACAAGGCCAGGCTGCCGAACCACAGCAGCATCAGCGGCCCGAAGGCCTTGCCGACCAGAGCGGTGCCGAAGCGCTGCACCGCAAACAGGGCGGTGAGCACCAGGAGCGACAGCGGCACGATGAGCGCGTGGTACTCGGGCGCGTAGACGTCGATGCCCTCCGCGGCCGACAGCACCGTCATGGCCGGGGTGATCACCGCATCCCCGAAGAAGATGGCCGTGCCGAAGAGGCCGACCAGCATCAACACACGGCGCAGGTTCGGTTGGTCCTTCACCGCCTGTGTGGCCAGCGCCAGCATGGCGATCAGACCACCCTCGCCGTTGTTGTCCGCCCGCAGGATCAGCAGCACGTACTTCACCGAGACCACGATGGTCATGGTCCAGAACAGCAGGGACAGCACGCCCAGGATGTTGGCCTGCGTCAGGGCCACGTGGCCGCCGTGGAACACCTCCTTGAGGGCATACAGCGGGCTGGTGCCGATGTCGCCATAGACCACGCCCAAGGCCACCAAGGCCAAGGCGGCCTGGGCAGACGGTGATCGGGGGGCGTGTGAGGGAGGTGTCACGATGAAGGCGGTCCGCCGGGGCGGGCCTTCGGGCAGTTCAGGCAATCGCTCGCTTGATTGTGCACGATTTATGCTGCATTGCAGCATCAGCCTGCAAGCGCCAAAGGCAGGATCCTACTCCGACCATCCAACCGAGCGGGCCATGAAGTCCGGTAAACCTTGGCTTACTCGTAGATTTCGGCGTCCGGGTCGGTGGCTTCCAGTTCATAGCTGGCCGCCAGCATGGCCAGGCGCGCGATCACGCCGTACATGTAGAACCGGTTGGGCGCGGACACGCCGGGCTTGGCCCCCGGGCGCGGCAAGTGGTTGGGCTCGGCAAAGGCCAGGGGGACGAAAGCGGCGCCCGGCGCGTTGAGGTTCTCGTCCACGCCACGTTCGGCATGCACGCGGTAGAAGCCTCCCACCACATAGCGGTCGAGCATGTAGACCACGGGCTCTGCCACGGCGTCGTTCACGCGCTCGTTCGTCAACACCCCTTCCTGGATGATGACTTCGGTGACGGCCTGACCTTCCTTGATCACGCTCATCTTGTTCTTGGTGCGCCGGCCAATCTCGTTGAGTTCGGCCGCATCGCGCACGGTCATGATGCCCATGCCGTAGGTGCCGGCATCGGCCTTCACGACCACAAAGGGCTTTTCCTGGATGCCGTATTCCTTGTACTTGCGTCGGATCTTGGTGATGAGCGCATCCACTTGGCTTTGAATGCACTCGATACCCTGACCCTCGGCGAAATTCACCTGGCCGCACTGGGCGAACATGGGGTTGATGAGCCAGGGGTCCATGCCCATGAGCTTGGCGAACTTCTTGGCCACTTCCTCATAGCTTTGGAAGTGGTTGGTCTTGCGCCGCACCGCCCAACCCGCGTGCAGTGGCGGCAGCAGGTACTGCTCGTGCAG
>JAIYCN010000259.1 GCA_027487995.1 Rubrivivax sp.
AAGAGTTGGCCTACCAAGCGCATGTCGAAGCCCACCCCGTTGTCGATGACTTGGAAGGCGGTAGGACCGTCGGCATGCGGCACACCCTTGAACACGATGTGGGCCTGGGGCGCGCGGCTGCTGTACTTCCACGCGTTGCCCAACAGGTTTTCCATCACACGCGTGAGCATGTCAGGGTCGCCCCAGCGGACCCAACCGGGTTCGATGTCGAAGGTGACCTTTCGTTGAGGCTCGCTCTGGGTGAGGTCGTCCAGTATCTGCCGCGCCAGGGCCGAAAGGTCCACCGCACGGCGCTGCATGGGTTGCGACCCAATCTGCGCCAAGCCCATCAGCACATCGATCATGTGGCCCATGCGCTGTGTGGCGGCCAGGATACGGTCGACGTGGTCGTTGCCCCGACGGTCCAGGACAGCGCCGTAATCTTCCTTGAGAATGCGGGCAAAACCATCAATGACCCGCAGGGGGGCGCGCAGATCATGGGACAGACTCAGACCACTGAGGTCTGGCTCCGTCGGCGTTGCAGGGAGAGAAGATGCACCGCTCATCGAATGACATTCTAGTGACCGCATCCGGTCCGGCCCAATCGGCCAGCCCGCGGGCAATGACCTGGGCGCAGCGATTGGGTCCGGGTTTCGAGGCCGAAGCACTGGACCGCCTCTTGGCCTTGGACCCGGAGGAAAAGGCCGGCCTCTTGCCACGCCTCATCGGCGCCTTTGAAGAGTCCCTGCGCGCACAGGCTCAGTCACTCGCGCTGGGGATCCACGCCTCGGACTTCGACCGCATCCGCCGCGCGGCCCACACGGCGCGTTCGTCCAGCCGAAGTCTGGGGGCGGAGTCATTTGCAGCGGCTTGCCTGGAACTGGAGCAGTTGGCCCATGCCTTGGGTGCTCCTGCGCCTGGCCAGGTGCAGCCTGATGCCGCGAAGGTGCTCGGGCAGGCTCGCGACCTGGAGCATCAGACACAGGCGCTGCTGGCCCAGGTTGTCCAGGCGCGCAAGGCCCTTGCGTCAACGGATTGATGCCCCATGGGTGCCCCTGATCCCGCTCTGGGCCCTGAGGCCGCTGATTTGCCCTCCTTGGGAGCCGGCCAAGGCGCCCGCATCCTGCTGGTCGACGACGACCCGGTCTATCTCATGCTGACCAGCCACGCGCTTGCACAAGCGGGCTTCGAGGTCACCACGGCGGCAGACGGGCAATCGGCGCTGGATGCGGCGAGCCGCGAAGGGTTCGATGCGTTGCTGCTGGACGCGCTGCTGCCCGACTTGGACGGGTTCGAGGTGTGCCGGCGCCTTCGCGGCAACCCGGCCCATGAGCATTTGCCGGTGCTCATGATCACCGGGCGTGATGACGATCCGTCGATCGCCCGGGCTTACGATGTGGGCGCCACCGACTTCCTGGTCAAGACCACTCAATTCACCCTGCTGATCGGCCGTGTGCAGTACATGCTGCGCGGTGCCCAGACGAGGGCTGAACTGGAGCGCAGCAAGCAACGGCTGGCCCGTGCGCAATCCCTGGCCCGCATGGGCAGTTGCAGCTGGCGCGCCGTCGAGGGTCGATTGAGTGCGCCGTTCCTGATTTCGCCCGAGGCCCTCACGGTGCTGGGCTTTGACCTTGAAGACCGCGTCACCATTCGGCGCGCCTTGCGCCGCGTGATGGCGGCTGATCGCCGTGGATTGATTCGCTTGTTGACGCAGGCTGCCCGGCAGCAGGCGCCCATGAGGGCCGACATCGGTTTGGCCTTGCCCGATGGGCGCCGGCGTGTGATTCATGTGGATGCCGAGCCCGAAGGGTTGGATGCGCAGGGTGCCTTGCAGTACACCGGGGTGATCCAGGATTTCACCGACCGGCGGCAGGCTGAAGACCGCATTCGCCATCTGGCCGACTTCGACCCACTCACGGGGCTGCCCAACCGCCGACAGATCATCTGGCGCGCCGAGCGTGCGCTGGACGCCGCCCGGGTGCAGCAGCACCGCATGGCCCTGCTCTTGGTGGACCTGGACCGCTTCAAGCTGATCAACGACACGCTGGGGCATGGCATGGGCGACGACCTTTTGGTGGAGGCCGCGCGCCGCCTGCGTGACTGCGTTCGCCACGTCGATCAGTTGCACGAGGGAGCACTGCAGGACGCCCATGCCCGGTCACACCGCCAGTACGAGGCGGTGGGGCGGCTGGGTGGGGATGAATTCGTGGCCTTGCTGCCCGAGATCGGTTCGCTTGAAGACGCACAGCGCATCGCACAACGGATGCTCGAGGCCTTGCGCAGGCCCATCCTGCTTGATGGTCAGGAATGCTTCGTCACCGCCAGCATCGGCGTGTGCCTGTATCCCGAGGAAGGTGACTCGGTGGTCGACCTGCTTCGCAATGCCGACGTGGCAATGTACGCGGCCAAGGCGCAGGGGCGCAATGCCGCAATCCCTTTCACGCCCGGGCTTTCGACGCAGGCCCGAGAGCGCTTGAACCTTGAGACCGCCCTGCACAAGGCCCTCGAGCGGGGCGAACTCTTCCTTTGCTACCAGCCTGCGCTGGACACCACTACCTCCCGGATCGTGGGTGCTGAAGCCCTGATGCGCTGGCGCCGCGATGAGCACGACATCATGCCGGCCGATTTCATTCCACTGGCCGAGGAAAGCGGATTGATCGTCCCCATGACGGAATGGGCCCTGACGCAGGTGGCCAGGCAGGTCAAACGCTGGGAACAGCGGCTGGGGTTTGCAGGCACGGTGGCGATGAACATGCCCGCGCGCATGCTGCGTCGAACCGACCTCGTCGATTTCATTGAAAGCGTCACTGACGAAGCGGGCATCAGCCCCAGGCGATTGAAGCTGGAGATCACGGAGACGTCCCTGATGGACCAGGTTGATCAGGTGCTGCAGACCCTGCAGCAGTTGCGATCCCTGGGCGTCAAGATTTCGATCGATGACTTCGGGACCGGTTATTCCTCTTTGGCCTACCTCACCCGGCATCCGATCAGCGAGCTCAAGATCGACCGCAGCTTCGTGCAGCGTCTCGGTGTGGACTCCCGCAGCAATGCCGTGGTGGCGGCGGTGATTGCCATGTCACGCGCCCTGGACCTGCGCGTGGTGGCCGAAGGCGTGGAGACCCGGCGGCAGATGGAGATCCTGCAGTTCCTGGGTTGCACGCAGATGCAGGGCTACCACTTCGCACATCCGCTGGACCCGCCGGATTTCGAAGGTTTCCATGCGGCCGTGCACCGGCGCCCCATGGGCAAGTGGGGCTCCGACGCCTGAGGAGTCAAGCCTCTCGGTGCCAACTGATGCGCACCAGCGATTGGTTCGGCCCGTAGGTGGTGCGCAACGTTCCGTGGTGGGCACGTTCCAGGACATGAGCCAACATCCGCGGCAGATGCAGCCCGGTGGTGGTGATCTTCAGGCCACCGCCCAGTACGGGGTCTATTGACATCACGCGTTCCAGGGGATGCAGCGAAGCCTCCCGGTGGGCCTCTTGGGCCAGCAGCGACCGCAGCTCGGCCTCATGCTGACTCACGTAGCTGCCTGACAGGATCAACTCGCCGGCGGGGTCCTGCGCGTGCAGGCGGGCACAGGCGGGGCACCGCTTCAAGGGAGGCACGCTCTCTTCGTCACTGGCGCTTGGCGCTCCTGAAGCGATATCCGCAGGCCAAACCCAGCGCCCTCTTTGCACCTGCGCGGCACAGTCGGGGCAGGTGGTGCCGCTGACTGGCTTTTCCTCCGGGTGGTAGGCGTCGTGCCGCTGCTCTCGCAACACACCTGCGCCGTGCGTGCGGCTGCCGGCTGGATGATGGGATTGGGCCTTGGCGGGGCGGGACATGGCGGCTCCTGTGGGTGCCGCACGGGGTGGCGGCTCAGGGTGCAAGCCTGCCTGCAGGAGCCCGCGCCATGGTGAGCGGGCGCAAGGTGGTGGCGGAGGCTGTGAGATTCGAACTCACGGGCCCTTGCGAGCCGGCAGTTTTCAAGACTGCTGGGTTAAACCGCTCCCCCAAGCCTCCGTCGAACCCCGAAGTTTAACGGCCCGGCACCTGCGCGGCTTCGCAAGGCACTTGCAGCACTTCGCGGCGGCCGCCGTCCACGCGGGCTGCGCTCAAGCAACCGCCCCACACGCAGCCCGTGTCCAGCGCCAGCAGGTCGGGTCGGTTGATGAGACCCAAGGTGCTCCAGTGCCCGAACGCCATGGGTACACCCGCGGTGCGCCGCTGCGGCAATTCAAACCACGGCAACAGTCCGGCAGGCGCGTCCTGCGTGCCTTCCTTGACCTTGAAGTCCTGCGTGCCGTCGGCTTGGCACCAGCGCATGCGGGTGAGGGTGTTGATGATGCACCGCCATCGCGCATCACCTGTCAGACCGTCATCCCAACGCGCGGGCTCGTTGCCGTACATGCGCGGGAGAAACGCGGCGAATTCCGGGCCACTCATCAACGATTGCACTTCAGCGGCGTATGCCAGTGTTTGCTCGGCTGTCCAGTTCGGCGCCACACCGGCATGCACGCACAGCCAACCTTCCACTTTCAAGGCCAGCGGCCTCTGCTGCACCCACTGCAGCAGTGCGGTGCGGTCGGGGGCTTGCAAGATGTCCTGCACGGTGTCGCTGCGGTGGGCGGGCCTCACGCCTTGGGCCACTGCCAACAGGTGCAGGTCATGGTTGCCCAGCAGGGCCTGTGCGCTGCTGCCCATGGCCATGAGGCGCCGCAGGGTGGCCGCGGACTGTGGGCCACGGTTGACCAGGTCCCCCAACACCGTGAGCCGGTGCCGAGAAGGGGAGAAATCCCACACGGCCAGCAGCCGGTCCAACGCCGTCAAGCATCCTTGGATATCGCCAATCAGCAGGTGCATCAGGCGATTCTGCTACGCTTTGCGAGGTCTGCATCCCTTGCCGCAACGTCGTGCTCCTGGCACACCAAGTCGCGCGGCACTTCCATGGAACTTGCGTTACTCGTCGGCCTGATTCTGCTCAACGCGGTGTTCGCCATGTCGGAAATGGCCCTGTCGGCCAGTCGCAAGGCACGGCTCCAGGTGCTGCTGGAAGCGGGCGATCCTGGCGCGGCTGCGGCCATGGACTTGCACGACAAGCCCACCAAGTTTCTCAGCACGGTGCAGATCGGCATCACCTCCATCGGCGTGCTCAACGGCATCGTTGGTGAGGCGGCGTTCGCCGGCCCGCTGTCGGCTTGGCTGCAGGAGCAATTTCCGTTGTCGACCACCGCCGCTTCCTGGACGGCCACGGGCCTGGTGGTGCTCATCATCACCTTCGTGACCATCATCTTCGGCGAGCTGGTGCCCAAGCGCATTGGGCAGTTGCACCCCGAGACCGTGGCGGTGGTCATGGCGCGGCCCATGCAGGCA
>JAIYCN010000074.1 GCA_027487995.1 Rubrivivax sp.
CCCGCAGGGCCGGCTGTGGGTGGTGACCCACGAGCACGGGCGGGTCTTCGTGCGCCGGTCCGACGACGCGGGCGCCTCGTGGACGACGCCGGTGGTGGTCAACCCCGTGGCCGAGACGCTCGATCCCGGCGCCGACGCCCGGCCCAAGGTGCTGGTCTCCGCGGGCGGCGAGGTGTTCGTGACGTGGACCCAGGCCCTGGCCAAGCCCTACAGCGGCGCGATCCGCCTCGCGCGTTCGCTCGACGGCGGGCGCACCTTCACCGCGCCGCTGACCGTGCACCGGCACCGCGACGAGATCACGCACCGCTTCGATGCGCTGGCGTTCGACGGCCAGGGGCGGCTCTTCGTGGCGTGGATCGACAAGCGCGACGCCGTCACGGCGGCGGGGGCCACCCCGAAGTACCGCGGGGCGGCGCTTTACTTCGCGGTTTCCGAGGACCGCGGCGCGACCTTCAAGGGCGACTTCAAGGCGGCCGACCACGCGTGCGAGTGCTGCCGCATTGCGCTCGCCACCGACGCCACGGGCCGCGTCCACGCCCTCTGGCGCCACATCTTCGCACCCAACGTCCGCGACCACGCGACGGCGCGGCTCAACCCCGACGGGACGGCGAGCGGCTTCCGGCGGGCGACCAGCGACGACTGGCGGCTCGACGCCTGCCCGCACCACGGACCGTCGCTCGACTTCGACGCGGAGGGCACGGCCCACGCGGTCTGGTTCACCGCCGACGCGGAGGGCGGCATCGCCGCCTACGGCCGGCTCGGGGCGGGTGCGGCTCCGGAGGGGCGGCGCCGGCTGGGTGGCAAGTTCGCGGCCCACGCGGACCTGGCCGTGGCGGGGCGGCGGATCGCGGTGGCCTGGCGGGAGTTCGCCGAGGGCCGGATGCACCTGCGCGCGGCGCTCTCCGAGGATGCCGGCGCGACCTGGCGGGAGCAGGCGGTGACCTCCGTCGCCGGACCCACGGGCCAGCCGCGGGTGCTCGCGCGGGGCGGCTCCTTCCTGATCTTCTGGCACACCGCGGAGCAGCCGCTGCGGGTCCACCCGCTCGAGGCGACCGTGGCGCCCCCGGCGGCGGCCGCGCCGCGTTACGACCTCCGCGGGGAGGTGATCGCGACCACTCCCGACGGCAACGGCCTGATCGTCCACCACGAGGAAATCCCCGGCTACATGCCGGCGATGACGATGGAGTTCCTCCTGCAAGGGGCGAAGGCCGCGGACTTCCGCGAGGGGCAGAAGATCCGGGCGCGGATGTACGAGTCCGCCCCGGGCGAATTCAAGCTGGAGGACATCCGGACGGAAAGCCCGGCCCCCGCCGGAGCGGCGAAGAAGGGTGTCGAGCACGAGGCCTTCGTGGAACTGGGCGAGCGAGCGCCGGAGTTCGAGCTGCTCAACCAACTGGGGGAGAAGGTCGGGCTGGAGCGGTACCGCGGGAAGCGGATCGTCCTGAACTTCATCTTCACCCGCTGCCCCGTCGCCACGATGTGCCCGGCGGCCACCGCCCGGATGATCTCCCTCCAACGCCAGGCGGCCGCGCGCGAGATCAAGGACTTCCAGCTGCTCTCGATCTCGATGGATCCCGTCTACGACACCCCCGCGGTGCTGCGCGAGTACGCCGAGGCGCGCGGGGTCGATCCGTCCAACTTCCAGTTCCTCACCGGCAGCGAGGCCGCGGTGCGCCGGATGCTCGCGCAGTTCGGTGTCATCGCCGAGCCCAGCGAGAACATCTGGAAGCACACCCTCGCCACCGTGCTCATCGACCGCGACGGCCGCATCACCCAGCGCGTCGAGGGCGCCAGCTGGGACCCCGAGATCTTCCTCCGCCTGCTCCAATGAACGACCATTCCAGATTCGCTTCCCAATGAAAACCATCCGCCTCCTCCCCCTCCTCCCCCTCGCCGCGGCCGCCCTGTTCGCCGCCGAGGGCAAGAACTGCGGCTGCGACTGCTGCAAGGACCGCCCCAAGGGCACCGCCTGCTGCTGCTTCGAGGACACGCCCGCCGCGCCCGCGGCCGCCGCCGCCAACGACGGCATCAAGCGCCACGATCTCCGCGGGGTCGTCACCAACGTCTACGCGGACCGCTCCGCGCTGCTCGTCCGCCACGAGGAGATCCCCGGCTTCATGAAGCCGATGACGATGCTCTTCAAGGTGGACGCCGCCACGCTGCAGGCAGCGCGGAAGGGCCAGACGATCACGGCCCGGATGTCCCGCCAGGGCAACGACTGGGTGCTCGAGGACGTCAAGGTCGTCGCGCAGCCGTGATCCGCTCCGGGGCCGCGTTCCTCCTGGCGGCCCTGCTCGCCGCCCCCTTGCCGGCCGCCGCGCCGGTGGCGGTCGCCGCGGCCGCCAACCTGGCCCCCGTGCTCGGGCCGCTGGAGGCCGCGTTCCGCGCCGCGCGGCCGGCGGTGCAGCTGACGCTCACCGTCGGCGCGTCCGGCAGCCTGCACGCGCAGATCCGGCAAGGCGCCCCCTTTGACGTGCTGCTGGCGGCCGACGTGGACTACCCGCGCGCGCTGGTGGCGGCGGGAGACGCCGACCCCGCCACCTTTCGGGTCTTTGCCCGCGGCCGCCTCGTGTTCTGGACCCTGCGCGGGCCCCTGGCGGGCGACGATCTGCGCGCGGCGCTGTCCGGCCGTCCCTGGGCGACCCTCGCCCTCGCGCAGCCGCGCACGGCGCCCTACGGCCGGGCCGCGGAGGCGGTGCTGCGGGAGCTGGGTTTCCCTCCCGATGCCGGCACCCGGCTGGTTCTGGGCGAGACGGTCGCCCAGGCGGCGCAATTCGTGGAATCCGGCGCCGCGGAGGCGGGCTTCGTGGCGCTGGCGGCGGTGCTCTCGCCGCGCCTGGCGGGTCGCGGGCACTGGCGGGAGGTGCCGGCGGACCTGCATCCGGGGGTGGTTCTGGATCATGCCGCCGTGCTCACCCGTCGCGGCGTGGCACGGGGCGAGGCGCGCGCGTTCCTCGACTTCCTCGATGGGCCGGAGGCGCGGTCCATCCTGCACCGGTTCGGCTACGCGACCCCTGCTGCCCCGGCGGCGCCCTGAGGGCGCGAGGCCGGTGCCTCGCGGGGTGGCCCACCCCTACGCAATCGATGCACGCCAGTGCGTAGAAGATGAACGGGCCGACCGCTGGACGCCGCCGCACCTCCCGCTAGCCTCACGGTCACCAACCCGGGCCCTTGGTCCGATTCAACCCGTTCCCGCCATGAACCTTCTCCGCCGCATCCTGCCCGTCTTCCTGGCCGTGGGAGCCCTGCCCTTGGCGGCCGCCACCGCCCCGCGCCACGACCTCACCGGCAAGGTGGTGGCGGTCGATCCGGCTCGCCACGTGATCCGCGTCCACCACGAGCCGATCCCGGGCCTGATGCCGGAGATGGCGATGGACTTCACCGTGCCCGGCGCGGATCTCGGCGCGTTCCAGCCGGGCCAGCGGGTGAAGGCGCGGCTCTACGCCGTGGACAAGGGGGAGTTCGCCCTGGAGGGCCTGCGGGTCGCGGACCCGGAGCAGGAGCGCCTGCTCGCGGACGCGGCCTTCATGCTGCAGTCCGACACCGCCGCCCGCGAGCCGCACGTGTTCCGCGAGATCGGCGAGGACGCCCCGTACTTCAAGCTCTACAACCACCGCGGCGAGGTGGTCTCGCTCGAGTCCTACCGCGGCCAGCGCGTGGTGCTGAACTTCATCTTCACCCGCTGCCCGGTGCCGACGATGTGCGCGGCCGCGACCGCGCGGATGATGGAGATCCAGCAGCAGGCGCGCCTGCGCGGCCTGCGGGACATCCAGTTCCTCTCCATTTCTCTCGACCCCGACTACGACACGCCAGCGGTCCTGCGCGCCTACGCGGCCGCCCGGGGCATCGACACCAGCAACTTCAGCTTCCTCACCGGTCCCGCCGGGGCCGTGCGCAGCCTGCTCGCCCAGAGCGGGGTCTTCGTCGTGCCTTCGGCCGGCCTGTGGAACCACACCATCTCCACCCTCGTGATCGACCGTACCGGCCGGATCGCCGACCGCTACGAGGGGGCCAACTGGGACATCGGGGCGATGCTGCAGCGGCTCTCGCCCGAGGCCGAGGGCACCACCGCCGCGCGCTGAGCGGCCGGGTGTTTGGGCGTTGAGCTGCGCCGGGGCGCCCGCGAGGCTCCCGGCGCTTGCCCGACGCCGCCTCCAGCTTCCTCGGGCTGCCGGCCCCGCTCTGGCAGTCCCTCTGGCTCACCCTTCGGCTGGCCGCGCTCACGACCCTGGTGCTGGGCCTGATCGGGCTGCCGCTGGCGCACTGGCTCAACACCACCCGCTGGCGGCTCGCGCCCGCCCTCGAGACGCTGGTCGCGCTCCCCATCGTGCTCCCGCCGACGGTGATCGGATTCTACCTGCTGGTCGCGTTCTCACCGCGCCATCTTCCCGGCAGCTGGTGGCGCGACGCCACCGGCGCCCCCCTGGCGTTCTCCTTCACCGGCCTCGTCATCGCCTCGGTGATTTACTCCCTCCCCTTCGCCGTGCAGCCCTTCCAGGCCGCGCTGCGGGCAGTGCCGCGGGATCTGCTGGACGCCGGGCAGGCGCTGGGGGCGGGACCGCTCCGCGTTTTCCTGCGCCTGCACCTGCCGCTGGCGCGGCGGGGCATCACCGCCGGCCTGACCCTCGGGTTCGCGCACACACTGGGCGAGTTCGGCGTGGTGCTGATGATCGGGGGCTCGATCCCGGGCGTGACCCGCGTGGCGAGCATCGCGTTGTACGACGAGGTGCAGGCGCTCGACTACCCTCAGGCCCACGCCTTCGCGGCGGTATTGCTGGTGCTCTCGTTCGCCCTGCTGCTGGTCGTGACCCTGCTGCAGCGGCGTCGGGGCTGACGGTTGTCGGTGGGCGGTGGACGGGGGGCA
>JAIYCN010000040.1 GCA_027487995.1 Rubrivivax sp.
ATCCACGCCGCCACCATGGTCACGGCCGGCATCTTCATGGTCGCTCGCATGTCGCCGATGTTCGAGCTGAGCGACACGGCGCTGAACTTCGTGATGGTGATCGGCGCCATCACCGCGCTGTTCATGGGTTTCCTGGGCATCATCCAGAACGACATCAAGCGCGTGGTGGCCTACTCCACGCTGTCCCAACTGGGCTACATGACCGTGGCCTTGGGCGCCTCGGCCTACTCGGTGGCGGTGTTCCACCTGATGACGCATGCCTTCTTCAAGGCGCTGCTGTTCCTGGCGGCCGGCTCGGTGATCATGGGCATGCACCATGACCAGGACATCCGCAACATGGGCGGTCTGCGCAAGCACATGCCCATCACCTGGATCACCTCCCTGCTCGGGTCCCTGGCCCTGATCGGCACACCGCTGTTTGCCGGCTTCTACTCCAAGGACAGCATCATCATGGCGGTGGAGGCCAGCAATCTGCCGGGTACGCCCTTCGCCATCTTCGCGGTGGTGGCCGGTGTGTTCGTCACGGCCTTCTATTCCTTCCGCATGTACTTCCTCGTCTTCCATGGCGAGGAGCGCTTCCACCACAAACCGTTCCCGGGCGAGCACGACCATCACCATGACGATCATGGCGAGGACCACACGCCGCATGAGTCGCCCTGGGTGGTGACGGCGCCCCTGGTGCTGTTGGCCATTCCCTCGGTGCTGATCGGCTACATGACCATCCAGCCCATGCTGTTCGGCGAATTCCTGAAGGACGCCATCGTGGTGGATGCAGCCAAGCACCCCGCCATGGCCCATCTGGCCGGTGAATTCCATGGCGCGGTGGCCATGGCCCTGCACGGCCTGCAGACGTTGCCCTTCTGGCTGGCCGTGGCCGGCGTGGTGGTGGCCTGGTGGTTCTATCTCAAGCAGCCCGCCATCCCGGCGGCCATCGGCCGTGCATTGGCCCCCTTGGTCAAGGTGCTGGAGAACAAGTACTACATGGACGCCTTCAACGAAAAGGTGCTGGCCGCTGGCTCGCGAGCTCTGGGTACTGGCCTTTGGAAGGGCGGCGACACGGCGGTGATCGACGGGCTGATCGTCAATGGATCTGCCCGCGCGGTCGGTGCTCTGGCCGGCCTGAGCCGCCTGGTGCAGACCGGGCACTTGTACTGGTATGCGCTGGTCATGCTCTTGGGCGTGTTCGGCTTCATGACGTGGCGGCTGTGGCCCCACCTGACCGGCCTCTTCGGCCAATGATCGCGAGGGTCATCCCCCGAGGTCGACAGCAAGAGGCGGAGAAGAAGAAATGGGTTTGTTGAGTGTTGCCATCTGGCTGCCCATCGTGTTGGGCTCCCTGCTGCTGGCGGTGGGGCGGGACGAGAACTCGGGTGCCGTGCGCTGGATGGCGTTGGCCGCGGCCGTGTTGTCCTTCCTGGTCACGATTCCCCTGGTCACCGGCTTTGATGTGGCCGCCACGGGTATGCAGTTCGTCGAGAACCTGCCGTGGATCGAGCGCTTCAACGTCCGCTACCACCTCGGTATAGACGGGCTGTCTGTTTGGTTCATCCTGCTGACGTCCTTCATCACCATCATCGTGGTGATCGCCGCCTGGGAGGTGGTGCAAGAGCGCGTGGCCATGTACATGGGCGCCTTCCTCATCCTGTCGGGATTGATGGTGGGGGTGTTCAGTGCGCTCGACGGCCTGTTGTTCTACATCTTCTTCGAAGCCACGCTCATCCCGATGTACATCATCATCGGTGTGTGGGGTGGCCCGCGCCGTGTGTACGCGGCCTTCAAGTTCTTCCTCTATACGCTGCTGGGCTCGCTGTTGATGCTGGTGGCCCTGCTGTACCTGTACCTCAAGAGCGGCGGCAGTTTCGACATCCAGGCCTGGCATCAATTGCCCCTGCCGATGAATGCGCAGACGTTGCTGTTCTTCGCATTCTTTGCAGCCTTCTCGGTGAAGGTGCCGATGTGGCCAGTCCACACCTGGCTGCCCGACGCGCACGTGGAGGCCCCCACGGGTGGCTCGGTGGTGCTGGCGGCCATCATGCTGAAACTGGGCGCCTACGGTTTCCTGCGCTTTTCCATGCCGATTGCCCCGGATGCGGCGCGGGAGTTCGATTGGCTGATGATCACGCTGAGCCTGATCGCCGTGGTCTACATCGGCCTGGTGGCCCTGGTTCAGCAGGACATGAAGAAGCTGGTGGCCTACTCGTCCATCGCGCACATGGGCTTCGTCACGCTGGGCTTCTTCATCTTCAGCGACCTGGGTGTGGGCGGTGCCATTGTGCAGATGATCAGCCACGGCTTCGTATCGGGCGCCATGTTCCTTTGCATCGGCGTGCTGTACGACCGCGTTCACTCACGCGAGATCGCCTCCTACGGCGGCGTGGTCAACACGATGCCGAAGTTCACGGCCTTCGCCGTCTTCTTCGCGATGGCCAACTGCGGTCTGCCTGCGACTGCCGGCTTCGTCGGCGAGTGGATGGTCATCCTCGGCACGGTCCAGGCGAACTTCTGGCTCGGTGCGCTGGCGGCCACGGCCCTGGTCTTCGGCGCCGC
>JAIYCN010000169.1 GCA_027487995.1 Rubrivivax sp.
GGATCGAAGGCTGGGCGGCGTCGACGATGCCGTCCCCGTTGGCGTCGCCGCACTGGGCAGCGGTGCGGCCGAAGGCGCGGCAGGTGCGCAGATCGTTCACCGAGTCGGCCGAGAAGGCGGGCTTCTGGGTCAAGATGTCCAGCGTCGGCGCACGGAAGCCCTTGCCGATCGAGGCGCGAACGGTCGTGTTCGCAACCGGCTGCCAGCGCACGGCGCCCTTCGGGGAGAAGGCGCTGCCGGAGTCGCTGTAGGAGTCGCGGCGACCGGCCAAGGAGAACTCGAGGTTCTTCTGCGCCGGGATGGCGACTTCGAAGAACTGCGAGTTGACCTTGCGGCTGCCAGCAGCCGAGTTGCCAGCCGAGCCTTCGATGATGCCGGCTTCGGACTGCGGGTCGTACTGGTCAGAGTAGAACTCCTTGCGCGACTCGACGCCGATCAGGCCGGTGGCCGTGCGGCCGCCGATCTTGAACAGGTCCATCGAGGCCGTACCGTACATCTCGCGCTGGTCCCACACGTCGTTGCGCGAAATCGTCGACTTCACGCCGTTCAGGACCGTTTGCGAGTTGCCGAACGGATTGAAGATGTCGTAGCGGCCAGCGGTGATGGCGGACTCGAGCAGGGGACGAACGATGTAGTTCTGACCCAGTTCGATGTACTTGTAGCGCTCGTTGCGCACGCCGAAGTCCACTTCGACCTTGTCGAACAGACGGCCCTTGGCACCGATGATGCCGGAGCTGACCGTGGCTTCCGTGCTCGTGTCACGCGGGCCTGCAGCGGCCATACGGTGACGCAGCCACAGGCCGCGGGGGCTGGCGGCGGCCAGGCCCGGCGTGGCAGCGGTGATGCTCAGGTACGGTGCGCTGGTGGGCGCCAGGAACACGTTGACCGGCGTGGCGGCGTAGCGGCCAAAGCTGTCCACGTTCGACACCGAGGCCGAGGTGTAGACGGACCAGTCGTCATTGACGTTGAAGTCACCCTTGGCGAAGATCGAGCGGTTGGCGATCGCAGCTTCGTTCGCGGCTGTGGCGTTGAAGTTGAACGAGCACAGGTTGCCCGGCTGACCAGGGTTCGTGAAGTAGAAGTCGTTGGTGTTGCAGGCGAAGCCCGGCACCGGGGTGCCAGCGCCCGTGGATGCGCCGGTGGTGTTGCTGGCGCGGTAGTAGTTGTTGCCGAACGACGAGACGCCTTGCACGTCGCCACCCTTCTGGTGGCGGGTGTAGATCATGTCACGGCTATTGGACGATACGCCAGCGAATACGCGGCCCTTGTTGCTGGAGGCACCCCACAGCGCAGAGAACTCACGGGTGTCGCCACCCACGATGTTGGGGTTGCCTTCACCGTAGTTGACCTGCACGCCGTTGAAGTTCTTGCGGGTGATGATGTTCACCACACCGCCGATGGCGTCAGAGCCGTAAACGGCCGAAGCGCCGTCGGACAGGATTTCAATGCGCTCGACCGCGGCCAGGGGCACGGCGTTCAAGTCTTGCGAGCTGCCCGAGAACGGGGCCTTGGACACGCGGCGGCCGTCCACCAGCACCAGGGTACGGTTGGAGCCGAGGCCGCGCAGGTCGATGTCCGACAGGGCCTGAGCAGAGTTGCCCGACTGGGGCTTGGTGTTGCCGAAGGAAGCGAACGTCACCTCGCGCATCAGTTCAGCAACCGAGGTTTGGCCAGTGGCCTCGATGGCGGCACGGTCGATCACCGTGACGGGCAGGGCGCCTTCGGTTTCGGTGCGGCGCAGGCGCGAACCGGTCAGTTCGATGCGCTGGTCGGAGGCTTGTGCCTGGTTGCCTTGCTGGGCGCTGGCTACGGGCATGTAGCCGGCGGTGCCCAGCGTCAGGGCCACGGCTGCGGCCAAAGGAGTCTTGGTCAACTTCATGTGAATGAGTGTCCTCGTGAGGGTGGTCGACATTCCCCCGGCAACGCCAAGGGCCCGAAAAGTGGCGGGAGTTTCGCATGACGCCGCCAGTGGCCTCATGCTCCAATTCGACGGTGTATCGTTCCTGCAACTCGGGGTTATCCCGACCCTGAGTCGGGGGTTGGCAGCAGCTCAAGGCCCGATGGTTCAGGCGGGCAACAAGTCGAATGCAATGGTGGTTCGAGGCTGTGCATCCGCAAACGGCCGGGTTCCATGCCACCAGTAGGATGGGAACAAGACTAGGCGGCCGACCTGGGGCTGCACAGTCCGCAGCGGGGGAAACTGGGCCGCCATGTCGGGTTCCGGTTGTCCAAACTGCAGCCATCCTTCCTGCGGGCCTGAATCCTCGCAGGCGGGGGGAACCTCAACGTAGTACACCGCGCTGACCCATCCGTGCGGGTGCACATGGTTGGTGTGGCGGCCACCCGATTGCAGTCGTGACGACCAGGAGTCGGTGTACCGCCACCGGCCGGTGGCCCGACCCCGCAGGGGATGGTCCGGTTGGACCCGAAGCGCTTGGACCCACGCATCAATGGCCGGTGTCATGGCCTGCCTCAGCATCATGATGGCCGGAACCTCCAAGTCGAGCAGATTGCCCAGCGTTTGCGTACCGCCCCGCAGCGTCTGGTCCACGGGTTCACGGCGGTCCACATGCAGAACGGTGAGCTCCTTGGCCAAGTCGGCATTGAACGCCGCGAGGTCGGTGTATCCCAGGGGCGTGGGCAGGTCGATCACGTGCAGCAGGGCGGGGTCCAGCAGTGGCTCCGCCATGCCGGGCTTGGTGGCGCGCCCAATGAGGCTCAACAAAGCCCAGATGTACTGGTCATGCGGCGCACGCTGAAGTGCCTCGCGGGTGGGGCCCACGGCGTCCTGAATCCGGCCCGCCACCACAAGGCTGGTGGCGTAGCTGGCCTGCAGGGCCGGCTCGTGGGGAGCAAGGCTCAAGGCTTGCCGGTGGGCTTGCAGGCCGCCTTCTGGGTCGCCGCATCGCACCAGACACCTTGCGACACCATCCAGATACTCGGGCCTGGCGTCGGCCTCAAAGGCTGCGCGGTAGGCCATCAACGCTTCGTCCAGTTGTTCGGCCCGCCACAGCAGTTGACCCCGCATGCCGTGAAGTTCTGCAGCGGCCTGCGGACGTTGCTCTCGCGCCTGTTCGCCTGCCGTTTGCAGGCGTTCGAGCCATTGCGGTTGCCCCAGGCGCCAGCGCAGACGGGCCAGATCGAGATGGGTCAGCACATGCAGTGGATCCACCGCGAGAGCCCGCTCGTAGGACAGCTCTGCTTCCTGCAGTGCCCCAAGGCTTTGCAAGGTATTGCCGCGGTTGTAGTGCGCGTCCGCCGCCTGAAGGCCCAGGGCCAGGGCTCGGTCATGCGCGGCCAGCGATTGTTCAGGGCGGTTCAGGCGCTGCAACAGCACGCCTTGGTCGTGGCGCAAGGAGGCGTCTTCCCCCAGGCGTTCCAGCGCGCCTGCCAGCGTTTGCAAACCGGCCTCCAAAGCGCCCTGTGCCACCTGCATCTGAGACAGCAGCCGCCAGTGCGATGCGACCTTGCCCCCACTGGCCTCGATGGCGGTGGTGAGACTTTCATGAGCCTGTTTGTGCCGCTCAAGCGCGAACAGCATCCGGGCGCGGTTGTAGTGCGCCTCGGCGTAGTCGGGTTGCAGGGCGATCGCGCGGCTCAAGCTGTCAAGGGCAGCCTCGCGCTGTCCCAAGTCTTCCAGAGTGTTGGCCAGGTTGTTCCACACATGGGGCTGTTGGGGATGCACCGCCAGGGACCGGCGCATCAGGTCACGTGCTCCAGCCAGGTCGCCGTCTTGGCGAGCCAACAGTCCCAGCAGCTGCAAGGCCGTGGGATGCTCTGCCACCAGCCGCAATGCGGCCTCGTAGGCTTTGCGGGCTGCTTGCGCGTCACCTTTGGACTGCAGCGAAAAGCCGGCCTCAATGTGTGCGCGGGCTTGTTCCAGGGCGGCCTTCATTCCGGGAAGCATAAATCCAGGACTGCACAAAAAGGCAGGCGAAAAAAAAGGCGGGCACGGGGCCCGCCTTGCAAGATGCGAAAAGAAATCAGAACGATGCGGTCGCCACCAGCGTGTAGCGGCGGCCCACGACGTCGTAGACCGTCGGGAACACGTTGCCGAAGTTCGTGGCGCCCGGGCCGATGCCGGTGCCGATGAACGGGGGCTGCTTGTTCGTGATGTTGTTAACGGTGAGGGCCAGCTTCAGGTTCTTGTGGGCCTGCACGCTGCCGGACAGGTCGAAGTAGCTGACCGCCGGCAGTGACGAGTACTGCGGCAGGTAGGTGGTGCCACCCGGCTGCTCGGTGGAGGCACCGATGTAGCGCCAGTTGTAGCTCAGCCCGAACTTGCCGTTCTGCCAGGTGCCGCGCTGCGAGAAGCGGGTCTTGGAGTAAGGCGTGCCCACGTCCACACCGTAGTAGCCGGCTTGCTCCAGCGTGGCCACGGTGGGCAGCGACTTGTAGTCGGCCTTGCGCAGCAGACTGACCTGCAGGCCCAGGTCCAGGCGGCCCGGGATGGGCTGACCCATCTTGGCCAAGGGCACGCGGTAGTTGCCGCCGATGTCGATGCCGTTGTAGGCGAAGTAGCCCAGGTTGGACGACTGCGTGCTCACGCCCTTGCTGCCCACACCGTTGAGACCGCCATTCAGGCCGTCACGCTGGATGAGCTGGCAGAAGGCGTTGTAGGTGAGGCCCGGGTTGAGCGTGGCGTCGAAGCAGCCGTTGATCACCTGACCTGCGGTGGGGCTGGAGACGGCGCCATTGATGACGATCTTCCAGTAGTCCAGGGTCATCGACAAACCGTCAACAGCGGCCGGCTCCCACACCAGACCCAGTGTCGTGGTGTCGGCCTTTTCAGGGCCCAGGGCCGGATTGCCGCCGCTGGTGTTGTTGATCTGGCTGGAAGAAGGCGCGGCCACGTTGCCGATCTGCGCGGTCGGCACGCCAGTCTGCTGGCACAGGCCGGTGAGCGTGCCGGCCTTGCCGGCGTCGCCCGCGGTGATGCGGGTGCCCTGGCAGGGGTCGACCGCGAGCGTGGCCAGGCCGGTCACGACCGGTGCATACAGTTCGTTCACGTTGGGCGCGCGGGTGGCGCGCTGCTGTTCGCCGCGCAGGCGCAGGCCCTTGACCGGCGTCCAGTCCAGGCCGGCCTTGTAGCTGCCGTAGTCCTTGCTTCCACCCACGGTGGTGCTGAACTCGGTGCGGCGATAACCGCCGGCCAGGTTCACCGATTGCGCACCGGTCATGCCTTGCAACAGGGGCAGGCTGGCCTCGCCATACATCTCGCGGAAGTTGAGTTCACCGCTGCGATCGGGTGTGGGTGCACCGCTGCCCAGCAGTTCGCCCTGCGTCTGCACCACTGAATCGGACTTGTTGCCGCCGAAGACGGTGCGGCGCTCCACGCCCAGCGCCAGGCTCATCGGGTTCTTGGCGAACGGGCTTTTCACGACGGCCACTTCACCGTTGGCCGAGGCGTTGATCACGTCCTGCGTGACCAGGGTGGTCTGGAACGTGGGGATGCTCAGGAAGTTCAGCATGGCCGGGGTCAGCGTGCCGGCCGAGCCGAACACGTTCACCGGCACGCAGCCACCCGTGGTCACCGTGCAGTTCGTGGTGTTGAGCGCGCGCACGCCCTGCTGCAGCTTCGTGAAGCCAAAGCCGTTGGCCGTGGTTTGGATCTGCTCGGAGCGGCCGCGCTGGAAGTAGGCGTCATACGACCAGGTGCTGGAGCCCGGGATGCTGCCCCTCACGCCCGTGGTGTACTGCAGCGTCGTGTTGTCGTAGCGGTAGATGCGGGGGCCGGCCTCGACGAAGCGTCGTGCGATGTTGGCGCGGAACTCGGTGGGGTTGCCCACCACGCAGTTGGCAGCCGAAATGTTGTAGGCCGCGCAAAGCTGCTGGCGGATCGGGTCCGTGATGAAGGGGTTGCCGATGGGGATGCTCAGCGCCACACCGAAGGTGCCCGAGGGCGCCAGGTTCAGCGTCACGTTGCTGCGGGTGTTGAAGAACTCCGCGTAGGCCTCGGCATGCTCGTTGATGGTGAAGCGGGCCAGGCCGGTGACTTGGGTGCGGCTCAGCGGCGTCTCGAAGTAGTTCGGCGGGTTGGTGTTGTAGCCGTCGGGCGGTCCGCTGGTCACAGCCGAGCGGAACAGGCCGGTGGTGCTGTCGATCACGCGCGAGCCGGCGATGGCGCCGGGCATGCCCGACCACACCGTCGGAACGGAGGTGCCGGAGAAGCCGCCGGGGTTGCCGGTGATTGAGCTGATCACCGTGTTGGCGTAATCGCGGTCGGCCAGGCGCAGCGGGTTGGTCTCGGTGGTGCCGATGTTGAGCACCACATTGCCGCGGCCGTCCGCCAGGTTCGTGCCCAGGGTCAGGTCGGTCTTGCGGCGCTTGGCGTCGCCCTCACCCGAGATGCTGTTGAGCGAGGTGAGTTCAATGCCGCTGAAGTTGCGCTTGGTGACGAAGTTCACCACACCCGACACGGCGTCGGCACCGTACACGGCCGAAGCACCGCCCGTGACCAGGTCCACGCGGTCCAGCAGGGAGATGGGCACGGTGTTGGTGTCCACCACGCCACCGAGGGTGGCGGGCACCATGCGGCGGCC
>JAIYCN010000126.1 GCA_027487995.1 Rubrivivax sp.
GATCTGCAGCTCGGTGAAGGTTTGGCGATGGCCGCCGTGCTTCTGATAGTGCTTGCGGCGACGCATCTTGAAGATGCGCACCTTGTCGTGCTTGCCGTGGGCGACCACGGTGGCCTTGACAGAGGCGCCGGCGAGCAGGGGCGTGCCAACCTTCAGATCCGCGCCGCTTCCGACGGCCAGAACCTGGTCAATCACGATTTCCTGGCCAACGTCCGCAGCAATCTGTTCTACTTTGATCTTCTCGCCGGCAGCAACCTTGTATTGCTTGCCACCGGTTTTTATGACCGCGTACATGGGAAATCCTTTCGTTTAGCGTTTCCACCGCGCCATGGCGCTGCCGTTCTCAAGGGATTCGGGCCGAGCTACAGCGTGGGGAACCCGCGAGTATAGCAAAACTCCCACGGCGCGCATACAGGCTCCGGTGGCGCCAAGTCACTGCCCGCCAGTGCTTCCTATAATGCGCGGTTGACACTTCGGACTGTCCGTGACCACACCCTCCACCCTCGAACTCGACTGCGTCGCCTGGCTTGACGCGCAAATGGGCATGGTGGACGGCGTGATCCGCGAGCAGCTGCACTCCGACGTCGCCCTGGTCAACCAGATCGGCCACTACATCGTGGGCTCGGGCGGCCAGCGGGTGCGCCCTCGCCTGCTTCTGCTGGTGGCGGCCGCCTTGAATCACCAGGGCCCGCGTGCCCACACCCTGGCGGCGGTCGTGGAGTTCATCCACACGGCCACGCTGCTGCACGACGACGTGGTGGACGAGTCCAACCTGCGCCGGGGCCGACAAACGGCCAACGCCATGTTCGGCAATGCAGCGGCGGTTTTGGTGGGCGACTTCCTGTACTCCCGCGCCTTCCAGATGATGGTGTCCGTGCAGTCCATGCCGGTGCTGGACATCCTGGCCAACGCCACGAATGTCATCGCCGAGGGCGAGGTGCTGCAGTTGATGAACATGCACGACCCGGACCTGGCGGTGGAGGACTACCTCAAGGTGATCCGCTACAAGACGGCCAAGCTGTTCGAGGCCAGTGCCGAATTGGGCGCGGTGCTGGCCGACGCACCGGCCGCCACGCGCCAGCGCTGCGCCGAAATCGGCCGCCATCTGGGCACCACGTTCCAATTGATGGACGATCTGCTGGATTACGACGGACAAACCGAGGCCCTGGGCAAGAACGTGGGCGACGACCTGCGTGAAGGCAAGCCCACCCTGCCCTTGCTGCTGGCCATGCAGCACGGCACCGCTGAGGAGCGTGCCCTGGTGCGCCAGGCCATCGAAAACGGCGAAGTCGAACGCCTGCCCGAGGTGGTGGCGGTGGTGCGGCGGACCAACGCCCTGGAGGGTACCCGCCGCGCGGCAGAGCAGGAAGCCCAACGCGCGCTGGACGCCGTGGCCACCCTGCCCCCTTCGCCCTGGCGTGATGAACTCGAACGCCTGACGCGCTGGTCCACCAAGCGGTCCAGTTGAGCCGTGGCCCTCAAGTCCACCATCTACAAGGCCCACCTGGCCATCGCCGACATCGACCACGGCTACTACGCCGACCATGCGCTGACCCTGGCCCGCCACCCCAGCGAGACGGACGAGCGCATGATGATCCGGCTGCTGGCGCTGGCGCTGAATGCCCACGAACTGCAGGACACCTGCGGTGGCGACGGGACACTGGCCTTTGGTGCGGGGCTGTCAGACCCCGAGGACCCCGACTTGTGGCTGAAGGACTTCACCGGCGCCATCCGCTTGTGGGTGGAAGTGGGGCAGCCCGAGGACCGGCCGCTGGTCAAGGCCTGCCAGAAGGCCGACGCGGTGAGGGTCTACGCCTTCAACCACGCCGCCGAAGTGTGGTGGAAAGGCATCGAAACCAAACTCACGCGGCTGGACAAGCTGCAGGTGTTCCGCGTGCCCACCGAGGCCTCGCAGGCGCTGGCGGGCATGGCTGCGCGCAGCATGCAGCTGCAGGCCACCGTGCAGGATGGCGCGGTGACCATCAGCGGGGATGCGGGTAGTGTGATGATCGAGCCGGTGCGCTGGGTGTAAATCAAAGATTACGTTTGATGACTTGCTGAAGTGTCAAAAAAGAATGACACTTCGGGGATGCGCGCTCCCAATCCCCCGTCCAACCGAACCTTCGAAGACATCACGGTGTCGTTCATCGGGCGCCACGTAGGCAAGATCTATCTGGGCCTGCTGGTGCTGAGCACGGCGGTGGTGGTGTGGCGCTGAAGCGTGGTTCACCCGCGTCCCATGCAAGTGCAGTAGAAGTCCGCTCCACGCTCAAACCCGCCGAAAGGGGTTCCCCATGAGCACCGTGAAGGATTGCCTGGCCCACAAGCCACAGCGCGTGATCCAGGTTTCGCCCAAGGACACCGTCAAGAACGCCTTGGAACTGATGAAGGCCCACCGCGTGCGCGCGGTGCTGGTGGTGGAAGCCGGACGGCTGGCCGGGATCATTTCCCAGGGCGACTGCGCCATCCGGGCTTTCCTGCCCGGGCGTGATGCGGCCAGCACCCTGGTCGCCGAAATCATGACGGCAGAACCGCTGTCGGTCAAACCCGGCGACCCGATGGAACTGTGCATGGGGCTCATGGCCACGCGCGGGTTCCGTCACCTGCCGGTGGTGGCGCAAGACCAGGTGGTCGGGGTGGTGTCCATCGGTGACGTGGTCAAGCAGATGATGACCGAGCTGGGTGAGCACGTCTCCTTCCTGGAGACCTACATCAAGGGCCACAGCGCCTGAATTCGGCGCGCAGGTTCAGCATCTAGGTTTGGCGCCGGGGCGGCCGCAGCCGGTAACTGGCCGGTGTGCGGCTGAGCTTGATCGGCGAGGCCACGCCGCGGTAGCCGTCAATTTCCACCACCATCCCGCGATGCCGGGTGTGGGGGTCAGCCAAGGCCGCGGGCACGTCCTGGATGGGGGCGCAAGGCACGCCCTCCCGGGCCAAGCGTTCGGCCAGCGGCTTGCACTCGAAATTGGCCAAGGCCGCCTCCAGCGCCTGGGTGAGGGCTTCGCGGTTGGCATTGCGCCGTGAATTCACCGCGAATCGTTCGTCGGCACTCAAGTGCGGCACGCCGATCAGCCGGCACAGGGTGGCGAATTGCTTGTCGTTGCCCACGGCCAGGAAGATCTTTTCGGTGGCCGTGGCAAAGGTGTCGTAGGGCGCGATGTTGGGGTGTGCGTTGCCGCTTCGCCCCGGTATGCGTCCATCCATCAGGTGATTGGCCGAGTGCGGATGCAGAACCGACATGCCGGCGTCGTAGAGCGCCACTTCGAGGTACTGCCCGCGCCCGCTGCGCTGGCGCTCCAGCAGGGCAAAGCTGATGCCCAGCGCCGCATTCAGCCCGGTGACCATGTCCACCACCGGGATGCCCACGCGCAGTGCATCGCCTCCCTTTGCGGCCGGCTCGCCATTGACGCTCATGATGCCCACCAGGGCTTGGATGGCCGCGTCATAGCCCGGCAAACCGCCCATGGGGCCGTCAGCACCGTAGCCGGTGATGCGGCAATACACCAGGCGCGGGAAGCGCTGCGCCAACTCATCGGGGCCCAGGCCCCACTTCTCCATGGTGCCGGTCTTGAAGTTCTCCACCAGCACATCAGCGTCGGCCAACAGGTCCATCAAGACCGCACGCTGCTCGGCTTGCGTGAGGTCCATGGTGCAGCCGCGCTTGTTGCGGTTCAGCCCGTGGAAGTACGAGGCCGTGCCGTCTTCGTCAAAAGGAGGGCCCCAGGTGCGGGTCTCGTCGCCCGCCGGTGGCTCCACCTTCAGCACATCGGCCCCGTGGTCGGCCAGCATCTGCGTGCAGTAGGGGCCAGCCAACACGCGTGACAGGTCCACAACGCGCAGCCCTTGCAGGCTGCCCTCGGGCAGGGGCAGACGAGGCGGGTTCATGGATGGGGGTCCTCCAGGGCAAAGGATTTACGCGCGGCAGCCTTGGATTGTGAGCGCGATTGGAAACAATTCTTTGCAGGACGGAAACCCCCGCTGGGGGGTGGACGCACTACGATAGGTGCATCCTTTTCGTGGAGCACTCGAATGATCTCGAGAAGACGACTGTTGAGCCGTGCTGTATGGGCGGGCGGTGCAGCCCTGCCCCTGGCCGGCTGGGCCACACCCGCCTCCATGGTTTCAGCCTCTTCCGGCGCCGAAGAACGCGCCCTGCACGCCTTGAACCGGCTGGCCTACGGACCGCGCCCGGCGGACGTGGCGGCCATTCGCAGCCAGGGTGCCGAAGCGTGGCTGAAGGGCTTCATTGAGCAGCAGTTGAACCCCCAGGGCGTGGCAATGCCCGCAGGCTTGCAGGCCCGGCTGGAGGGTCTGGAAACGCAGAAGCTGAGCCAGGCCGAACTGCTGGGGCGCTTTCGGCGGGTGGTGCAGGCCGCGGCTGAAGCACAACGCCCGCCTCAGGGCGGACAACGTGCGGGCGGCGAAGCGGCCGAAGCCGAGCAACCGCAGGCACAAGCCCGCCGTGAACTGGTGCGGCCGGTGGTGCTGCAGGCCGCGCAGGCGCGTTTGGCGCGCGCCATCGAGAGCCCGGCCCAGTTGCAGGAGGTGCTGGTCGAGTTCTGGTTCAACCACTTCAATGTCTTCGTGGGCAAGGGCCCGGTCTCGGTGCTGGCCGGCGCCTACGAGCGCGAGGCCATTCGGCCTCATGTGCTGGGCCGCTTCCGTGACCTGCTGGGCGCCACAGCCCGGCATCCGGCGATGTTGGTCTACCTGGACAACGCGCAGAGCGTGCGGCCCGGCTATCGGCTGCCACCGCGCGTGGCCCAGGCCAACCCCAATGCGCCGCGCCTGAACGGACTGAATGAAAACTACGCGCGCGAGTTGATGGAGCTGCACACCCTGGGGGTGGACGGCGGGTACACGCAGCAGGACGTGACGGAACTGGCGCGCATGCTCACCGGGTGGACCATCGACCAACGGGCGGCTCGCCTGGGTTCATCGGGTTCACTCTTCGTGTTCGATGCCAGCCGCCACGACCACGGCACCAAGCAATGGCTTGGCCACACGGTTCAGGGTGCCGGGCAAGCTGAAGGCGAATTCGCGCTGGATGTGCTGGCGGCTCATCCGTCCACAGCCCGGCACATCGCCCAGAAACTGGCCCAGGCCTTCGTGGCCGACCAGCCACCGGCCGCACTCGTGCAGCGCATGGCGGAGCGTTTCCTGGCCACGCAGGGCGACCTCAAGGCCGTGACCCGCACGATGGTCGAGTCCGATGAGTTCTGGAGCCCGGAACGCATCGGGACCAAGTTCAAGACGCCTTACCACTACCTCATCAGCAGCCTGCGGGCGTTGGGGGCGGATGCGCCTGCCGATGTGCAGCCCATGCTGCAGGTGCTGGCACAAGCCGGCATGCCGCTTTACGGGGCCGCCACACCCGATGGCTACAAGAACGTGGCCAGCGCCTGGATGAACCCCGAAACGTTGGCGCAACGGGTGCAGTTCGCCAGTGCACTCTCTGAACGCCGGGCCCGCCTGGGTGTGCGGCTGGATGCCGACGCGCAGCGCCTGATGGACACGCTGGAGCCGCTGTTCAGCGAGCGCACACGCCAGAGCGTGGTGGCCGAACCCGCGCCGATGCGCTTGGCACTGCTGCTGGCCAGCCCTGAATTCATGAAGCGATGAGTGGGAGACCCCTGCAATGCGACGCCGCGACTTTCTGATCACCCCATCCGCTGCGGGTTTGACCGCTGCCACCGCCGGCTGGTCCCTTTGGAGCAGGCCAGCCGGTGCCACCGCCCCGGCGACTACCGCCCACGACCGCCGCAAGTTGGTGGTGGTCATGCTGCGCGGCGCGGTGGACGGCTTGTCGGTGGTGGCGCCGCATGCCGAGTCGGCGTACTACGAATCCCGTGAGGCGATTGCATTGGCGCGGCCGGGCCAAGGGGAAGGCGCCCTGCTGCCGCTGGACAGCCGCTTTGGACTGCACCCGGCGCTGGGCCGGTTGATGCCACTGTGGGAGCGGGGGCAGATGGGCTTCGTGCATGCCAGCGGGTCGCCCGACCCCACGCGCTCGCATTTCGACGCGCAGGACTACATGGAAAGCGGCACGCCGGGCCGCAAGAGCACGCCCGACGGTTGGATGAACCGCCTGCTGGCCCAACTGCCCGGGCCTGCTGCCCCCACGCGGGCCCTCAACATGGGCACGACGCCACCTCGCATCCTGGCCGGCAGCGCCAGCGTGGCGTCATTGGGCGTGGGGCCTCGCGCGCTGGAAGCCAAGGCCATCGACTCGCCGGAGATGCAGTCTGCGCTCGGCCGCCTGTATGGGCGAGAGGACGCCATGGGCATGGGCCGCACCTTCCAGGAAACCACCGAAGGCCGCGGCGAGATTCAACGCCGCATGGCCGCCAGCGGTGAGCGCAGTCCACGCGACGCACGCGACATGGACAACGGCCGCAGCCGCGACCCGAGTGCGGACGCCGGTGCCCCAACGGCGCGCGGATTTGCGGGCGATGCCTTGCGCCTGGGCAGACTCATCCAGGCCGACCCACAGACGCAACTGGCCTTCACCGCCGTGGGCGGCTGGGACACGCATGTGAACCAGGGCGGCGCACGGGGCCAGCTGGCCAACCGGCTGAACAGCCTGGGCGAAGGCCTGGAGGCTCTGGTTCAAGGGTTGGGCGAGGGCATGCGGGACACCGTGATCGTGGTGATGAGCGAATTCGGCCGTACCGTGCGGCAGAACGGAGCCGGGGGCACCGACCACGGGCGGGGCAACGTGATGTGGTTGATCGGCGGGCCGGTGGCTGGCGGTCAGGTGCTGGGTGAATGGCCCGGGTTGGAACGATCGGCGCTGGTGGACGGGCGGGACCTCGCCGTCACCACGGATTTCCGCGCGGTGCTCACCCCGATTCTTCGCGCCCACCTGGGCTTGGGTGATGCGGCACTGGCGCAGGTGTTCCCAGGCTATGGGGGTGCGGCCATGCGGGGCGCGCTGCGAACCTGAAAAAGCGAGGCCGGGCTGCCTCAGGTGGGCTGGGGCAGGTGTCCGGTCTTGACCCACAGCGTGCACCCGGCGGTGCTGTAGGGCTGGTGGGTGCTCAGGTGGGGGCTGCGCATCCAGGTGCCGGCCGGGTAGATTCCGTGCTCATCCTCGAACACGCCCTCCAGCACCAGGATTTCTTCACCGCCCCAGTGCGCGTGCCGCTGAAACCGCGTGCCCGGCGCCCAGCGCACCAAGGCTGTGTGCGTGGTGCCGAATGAGGACAGGGGCATCACCGAAAGCCCCGGCACCAGGCCGGGATGCCATGGTGTGTCGTGGGTGTCCACCACCACGAGAGTCTGGTCCTGCGGGTCCATGTGGCGCAACTTCACGAAGAGGACGCAGCCCTCCGCGGTGAACGGTGCATGTGAAGTGCCGGGCGGGTTCTGGACGTAGGTGCCCGCGGGGTAACGGCCAGCGTCGTCTTCGAAGGTGCCCTCCAGCACGAGGAACTCTTCACCGCCGTCGTGACGGTGCGGCGTGAATTGGCTGGCGGGCGCGTAGCGGACAAGGGAGGTCGCCCGCGCGACTTCGCCGCCATCACGCTCCAGCATGCGGCGTTCGACGCCGGGCACGGGTGAAGCGACCCAAGGCACGTTGGTGCTGTCGATCACGACCCGGTGTGTGAAATCGGCGTTCAGGTGCATGGGTGTTGAGGTCTCGCTGCTGTGTTCCGGTCTGCGCCACAGGAAGTCCTCAGACGCGTGCCCACCTCAGGGTCAGGTACTGATGGCGCTCGTAAACGTCAGCCGGTTCCCGAATGGGTCCGTGACCGTGAAGTCCCGTGTGCCCCAAGGCATCTCCTGGACCTGGGGCCGAGCGTTGGCGTATTCGTGCGACTGCAACTCCGCGCAAAACGCATCCACGTCCTCCACTTCGATCCGCATGGAAGAGCCGGGCGTGGCATCGCCATGATGCTCGGACAGATGCAGGTGGCAATCTCCGCGGGCGATGCCCATGTAGAGCGGCGCACCCGCATGGAAACGATGCTCGAAGACCACCTTGAACCCCAGGAAGTCCAGATAGAACGCGCGCGCCTTGGTCTCGTCAAAGCTTCGCAGGATGGGGGTGGTACGCCGGAGCATCCGAAGCATTTTGTCAGGTGCGAACTCGGCTGCGGCGCTCCATGGCCCACAGGAGGATCAAGGCCAGCACGCCGCTGGCAATCAGCGCCATTGAGACGTGGATCGCGCGTTGGCTGATGGCATAGGTGATGCTGGAGTAGGTCAGCCAGGCACAGGCCCCGGCAAAGACCAAGGGCAGGAAGGGGTACAGCGGCACCCTGAATGGGCGCTCGACATGCGGGTCGCGGTGTCGGAGCCACATCACCGCCACGCTCACGAGGAATAGAAATGCCCAGAACACAGGTGCGGTGAACTCCACCATCGCAGAAAACCCGTCCGCTTCCTGTGTGGCCAGCAGAATCAGCAACACGCTGATCAGCCCCTGCAGGACGAATCCCTGGCGGGGGCCACCGGCACTGGTCTGCCATTGTCCCAATCGCGCAAGGGTTCCCCAGTCCCGGCCGAGGGCGAAGTTGGATCTCGCACCCACGATCATCGTGGCGTTGATGCTGGTCAGCGCAGCGATCGCCACGATCACCCCCAGTGCCTTGGACGCCCATGGACCAAAGGCCTGACCAAGAAGGTCAGACGCAGCGGTCTTGCTGGTGCTCAGCCCGTTCAAGCCCAGCCCCCACAGCAGAGCCAAGTTCACGAGCAGGTAGATCAACGTGAGCGCGGCCATGCTGGTGACGATCACCCAGACCATGGTCCTGGGCCCTCCCCTCACCTCGGCGGAAACGTAGGCGGACTCATTCCAGCCCCCGAAGGTCAGCAACACAAAGACGAGGCACAGCCCCCACTGGGCTGGAGCGGGCGCAGTCACAAACCATTCCACGACGCGGGGTTGAGGTGGATCCAGCACAAGCCCGGCCACCACCACCATCAGCAGGCCCAGGCACTCGGACACGGTGAGCACCACCTGAAGCCGAGCTGATGCCTGCAGCCCCACCAGATTCAAGCCGGTCAAGGCCAGGACGATCCCCAGGGCCCACAAGGCACTGGAGTACGGCCCCAGGTTCAACAGCGAACTCATGTAGTCGCCGAACACGAAGGCCAGCAGCGCAATCGATCCCGTGTTGATGATGGTGGTGCGCGCCCAGGCGTAGAGGAAGGACAGGTGGCGCCCGAAGGCGCGCTGCAGGAAGTGGTAATCCCCACCGGCGTGCGGGTACGCCGTGCAGAGTTCGGCGTAGCACAGGGCCCCGGCTGTCGAGACCAGCGCACCAACCAACCACAGGAGCATGGCCCAGCCCGCATCGCCGCTGATCCCGGCCACCATCGAGGGCGTCTTGAAGATACCCGCGCCGATGACGATGCCCAGGATGAGCATCACGGCCGCACCCGGATGCAACAGGCGCTGAGGCTGCGACATGCCGCCGGAGTCAGTGTGGCCCATGCCGTCCGGAAAGGCGATGGAGGCCGTTCATCGGCGTCTGCCCTCGACCTCGGTATTGAGGTTGGCGCCGCTCAGCGTTCCTCGAATTTGACTGCCCGAGACCTTGCCAGTGAACTCCACCACCTCACGCTGGGGTGAAATGAGCTTGAAGCTGAGCTCATCGCCCCGAACTCGGGCACCAACCAGGGGCTGCGTGAGGCCATTGCGGGTCAACGTACCGCCGACCTGCTGAAACGTCTGCTGGAGGTACAGGCGCGCTTGCCCGCCTTCAAGGCCGCTGATGGTCCATTCACCGTCCACCGAGGCCGGCACCACCCAGAGGTAGGCGCGGGCCGATTCGTGCACCACGGTGTCGTCTGGCTCCCATTCGCCCATCGTAAAGGCGTGCGACACCACGCGCGTACCGGGCTTCATCGCCAACAGAGTGGGACGCAGCCGCATGTTCAGGTCGGGGTAGAGGTACAGCGTAACGACGGTGGCCGAACTGAAATCTTCCTTGAAGATGTCACCGGTGATGATGCGGACCTTGTCGGCCACACCAGCCTCCAGCGCCTTTCGCCGGGCGAATTCAGCCAACTGCGGGTTGTACTCGATGCCGACCGACTGGGCGCCGTACCGGCCGGCCGCGGTGATGGCAATGATGCCGTCCCCCGCGCCAAGATCAAATACGCGGTCCCGCGATGTGACCTTGGCCACATCCAGCATCTTGTCGACCAGACCTTGCGGCGTGGGAATCCACATCACGTCCTTGCCGATCTGTCCGCGCTGCGGCGTGTAGGCCTTGCCCGAATCGCTGGCCAGCGCCAACCCAGGATGGGTGAGGGCGGGGAACAGGGCAACGGCCAAGATGAACAGGAAGAATCGGCGGCGGCTGTAGCCCTTGAGGAGCAAGGCCCAAAGGGGTTCAGCGGCGGCGGAACGAAGGAGATGGAGCTTCATGGTTTGGTGTGTGTGCAGATGCGCGATTGTCAACGCACGATCGGCCCGATGCTGCTGAACTGATCCGTCCAGAGACGCAAGCCCGGGATGTCCTGCGGTTCGATGCGTATCGTCCGGCCCGCCTCATCGGTGATGCGGCCGTCTACCGACGGGAACGCTGCAAGGTAGTCCTGATCACGGGTCATGATGAAGTGCAGGTTGCGCCGCACATTGCGGTCTTCATCCATGTCCTGGTGTCGGTGTCGGTAGGTAAATCCCAAGGCCTGTGCCTGCGCCTTGACCACCGGATACAGGTGCAGGTAGGCGTTGGTGATGTTGATCGCCAGGTGCCCGTCGGGCTCCAGGTGGCGAGCGTAGATGGCAAATGCCTCGCGCGTGAGCAGGTGGATCGGCACGGAGCCCCCGGTGAATGCATCCAGCACGATCACGTCGTAGCGCTTGCCTGCCGGCAACTGCTCCATGCGCAGCCGGGCATCGCCCAGGAGGATGTTCTTCTCCTGGGCCTTGCACGAAGACAGGTTGTCGAACCAACGCTGCGCGATGCGCACCGCCTCGGGATTGATCTCGTAGAAGTCGTAGCGGTCGGTCTCTCTGGCGTAGTTGGCCAGCGTGCCGGCCCCAAGCCCGATCAGCGCCACCGACGCACTGGGCTTGCGGCTCATCACCCATTGCAGGGTCTGCCCAATGCCGCTGTCGCGCGCGTAGTAGGTGGTGGGTTCGTGCCGGCGGTCGGGCGACAGGAACTGCTGACCGTGGGTGACATTGCCGCTGAAGAAGGCGCGCTCGTCCTTGCGGGGCTCGGCTGGATACCGCAGATCGGTCACGGTGACCGTTCCGTAGAAGTTGCGGGCCTGATCCAGCAGAACCTCGCTGTACTCGGCGGTTCGCACATCACGCCATGACCATGGATTCATCAAATGCCACAGCAAGCCGATCACGGCGATGGCCACGGCGGCACCTGTTGCGCGAAGTGCCCTGCTCCCGCTTTGCGACCCATCGGTTGAAGCTGGGCTGAATAGGACGGTGGCTGCGACGACCGTTGCCAACACCAGCGCCAACAGCCACTCGTGGTAGTCGTCGAACCATTGCGTGGCCACCAAGGTGACAAACAGTCCCCCGCAGGCCCCACCCACGGACATGCACAGGTAGAACTCGGTGAGTCGACCCGGTTCGCTCGGGCGACGACGGTAGAGTTCACCGTGGCACAGCAGGCACACCGCGAACAGCAAGGCGTAGTGCAGCCAGCGCAGTTCATTGACCCCGTAGTCCCAGTCCCATCCGAACCAGGAGGGAATGTCACGGAATCCGGCAGTGGCCGCAATCAAGCACAGCGAGCACAGCGCCACGAGCCTTGGGCGGTACCAACGCGGGTTGTCGAACGTGAAGATGAAGGTGAGCAGGTAAAGGCTGAGCGTGGTGATCCACAGGCGCGGCTCGGGCGCCACGTCGTGGCTGATCTGGTCGGTGGCGGCGATGAAGACCAGCGAGGCAAGGGCCGGCAGGGCGATCCATGAAGCCCGGTGCAACACACCGATGGGTTGTCCTCGCTCCATGACTTCGGTGGGGATTGCGGACGGCGTCGCCAGCGGTGCAGGCACCTGCCCGAAACCCATGGCCACCGGTATGCACATCAAGGCAAAAGCCCAGTAGCCGGCTGTCCAGAGCCCCGCCATCTGCCCAAGATCAAGCCAGGGCTCGAACACGTAGGGGAAGGACAGCAAGGCTAGGAAGGATCCCACATTGGACAGGGCGTAGAGCCGGAACACCGAATGTGCATGCGGGGTTCGCGTGAACCAATGCTGCAGGAGCGGCCCGGTGGTCGCCAGGCAAAAGTAGGGCAGTCCCACGCTGAGGCCCAGGATGGACAGCACCTGCAAGACGGGGGAGTCCGGGGAATCGGGTCGCAGGTCGGCGCCTGGCAGAACCCGGGCAGCCAAGACCGCCGACGCCAACAGCAGCAGCACATGGATGCGTGCCTGCAGCGTTCGCGAATGCAGACGCGACAGCGCATGCGCATACAGATAGCCCAGGCACAGCAGGGATTGGAAGAACAGCATCGCCGTGGTCCACACGGCCGGACTGCCGCCGAACCAGGGCAGGATCTGCTTGCTCAGCAATGGCTGAACCTGAAAGAGCAGAAAGGCGCTGAAGAAGATGGTCAGCGCGAAGGAAACGGCCGTCCAGCGGTGGACACTGAATTGAACTTGGCGCATCTACACTTTCGAGGGAGTGGTGCCTACCGTGTTAACAGGGCTTTGAACCAAGTCATGAATCTTAGGGTCACGTGCGCACATAGGTGAACCACCCGGGAATCTTCGAAGGCACTTGGACACCTCCGCCGTCATCCGCAGACTGCTATCCTGCAAGCCATGCGCAGCCTGTTCCATTTCGCTTTCAACGTCACGGATCTAGACGCTGCACGCCGTTTTTATGGCGATGTTCTTGGCTGCCGTGAGGGCCGCTCAACCGACACCTGGGTGGACTTTGACTTTTTTGGCCACCAGATCTCCCTGCACCTGGGAGAGCCGCTGAAGACCGCCTTGACCGGTCATGTGGGCGAGCACAAGGTGCCCATGCCGCACTTCGGCTTGATCCTGCAGCGCCGAGACTGGCAGACCATGGCCGATCGCCTTCAGGCCGCCGGCATCCGCTTTGTGGTCGAGCCGCATCTGCGCTTTGCCGGCCAGCCGGGCGAGCAGTGGACGATGTTTTTCCTCGACCCCTTCGGCAATCCGATCGAGGTCAAGGGCTTCGAGTCCCTCGAAACGGTCTACGCCAGCTGAGGCGCATCGCGTGCGATGCCCATACAGAGCGGCGCACCAGCGAATGGATCAATGGCCTGGGTAGGCGCTCAACTGCGCTCGGGTGGCGGCAAGCGATAGCGGGCCGGGGTCCGCGCGAGCTTGATGGGTGAGGCCACGCCTCGATAGGAGCCGATTTCCACCACCATGCCCCGATGATGGGTGTGGGCGGCAGACAGTGCAGTGGCCACGTCCTGAATCGGCGCACACGGCACACCCTCACGGACCAATTGCTCGGCCAGTGGCTGGCATTCAATTTTCGCCAGGGCTGCTTCCAGCCGCTGCTTGAGTTCCCCACGATGGCGGGTGCGCTGCCCGTTGTTAACAAAGCGCTCATCGCTGGCCAAGCCGGGCACGCCGATCACCCGACACAGGGTGGCGAACTGCTTGTCGTTGCCCACGGCCAGGAAGATCTTCTCGATGCCGGTGGCGAAGGTGTCGTAGGGCGTGATGTTCGGGTGTGCGTTGCCGCTGCGCCCGGGGATGCGGCCGTCCATCAGGTGATTGGCCGCGTGCGGGTGCAGCAAGGAGAGACCGGCGTCATACAGCGCCACTTCAAGGAACTGCCCGCGGCCGCTGCGCTGGCGCTCCAGCAGCGCGAAACTGATGCCAAGCGCGGCATTCAGGCCGGTGACCATGTCGACCACCGGCAGGCCCACACGCAGAGGCTCGCCGCCCCGCGCGTCGGGCTCGCCATTGACGCTCATGATGCCGGACAGCGCCTGGATGGCAGCGTCATAACCGGGCAGGCCGCCCAGGGGGCCGTCGGCCCCGAAGCCCGTGATGCGTCCATACACCAGGCGCGGGAAACGCTGGGTCAACACGTCGGGGCCCAAGCCCCACTTCTCCATGGTGCCGGTCTTGAAGTTCTCCACCAGCACATCGGCCTGCGCCAACATGTCCAGCAGGCGTTCACGCTGCACGGGGTCCGTCAGGTCCATGGTGCAGCCACGCTTGTTGCGGTTGAGCCCATGGAAGTAGGACGCCGTGCCCTTTGCATCGAAGGGGGGGCCCCAGCCCCGGGTCTCGTCGCCCACCGGGGGCTCCACCTTCAGCACATCCGCACCATGGTCCGCCAGGATCTGCGTGCAGTACGGGCCCGCCAGCACCCGCGAGAGATCGACCACCTTCAGGCCTTCCAGGCTGCCGGGTGGAACGGGCAAGGGGCTTGGGGTGATGCCGGTGGCGTTCATGCTTGGTTCTTCTCCAAATGCTGCCGCAGGGCTTGCAGGCAGTCGGCGTTGCAGTCGGTCATCAGCCAATGGCTGGCCTCGGCCATCTCCACCAGCGTGGCATTAGGCAGGCGCGAGGCAATCAGGCGGCCGTTCTCCGGTGGGATCAGGGCATCCTGCAGGCCGTGGATGACCAGCGTTTGGGTGGTGATGTCCGGCAGGTGCGGATAGGCCGCCCAGTAGATGAGGCCGTAGAGTTGGGCCTGGTAGTCGCGTGCGGAGGGCTGGTTGGCCAGGCGCACCAAAGCGTCTTCCTCGAAGAGCGCATCGGGCGTGTGCAGGCCGTAGGTGTGGGGCCGCATGCGGCGCAGGCTTTCCTCCGCCGACATCGTGGCCTTCTCGAAGAGCAATTGGCGCACCCGGCTGGACGCCTGGATGGCCCAGGTGCCTCCGGGGTGCGTGCCCAACAGGCTCAGCGAGCGCAGCCGCTTGGGGAAGTCGATCGCGAACTGTTGGGCGATCATGCCCCCCATGGAAAAGCCGATCACATGGGCGCTGGCTTCGCCGGCGGCATCCAGCACCGCTGCCACATCGGCCGCCATTGTGGGCACGCGGTGCACCAAGGAGTGGCGCACCTGCGTGCGGCCACTGCCGCGGTTGTCCAGCAGGATCACCCGATGGGTGCGGGCCAGCTTCGGCGCGATGCGAAACCACATCGCCGAACTGCAGCCCAGGCCCATGATCAGCACCACCGGCTCGCCCTTGCCGAGCGAGTCCCAGTAGATGCGGGCGTCCGCGCGTTCGACGAAGGCCATCAGTTCATCTGCGTGATGAACTTCGTGTTGAGATAGCCGTCGAAGGTCTCCAGCCCCCCCTCGCTGCCCATGCCGCTGTCGTTGATGCCGCCAAAAGGCGTTTCCGCCAGCGCCAGCCCAATGTGGTTCACCGACACCATGCCCGCCGCCAGGCCTGTACTCAGCAGGTGGGCGTTGTGGTTCGAACGCGTGAACACATAGGAGGCCAGGCCGTAGGGCAAGCCATTGGCGCGCTGCAGGGCCTCTTCCACCGTCTTGAAGCGGATCATGCCGGCCACCGGACCAAAGGGTTCCTCGTTGAGCAGGCGGGCGTTGTCGGGCAAGTCGGCCACCACGGTGGGTGCAAAGTAGTTGCCCACGCCCGGCAGCGGTGCCCCGCCCACGAGCACGCTGGCGCCCCGCTCACGCGCGTCGTCGATGAAGCCCTCCACCGCACCCACACGGCGCTGCTGTGCCAGCGGGCCCATCTGCGTGCCTTCGACGAGGCCATCGCCCACCTTCAAGGCGCTGGTCTTTTCCACGAAACCGGCCACGAAACGGTCATACACACCCTGCTGCACATAGAAGCGCGTGGGGGAGATGCAGACCTGCCCGGCGTTGCGGAACTTGTAGGGCACGAGCAGCGCGATGGCCGCATCGACATCGGCGTCGTCGCACACGATCACCGGCGCATGGCCGCCCAGCTCCATGGTGCTGCGCTTCATCAGCGAAGAAGCCTTGGCCGCCAGCATCTTGCCCACGGCGGTGGAGCCGGTGAAGGTGATCTTGCGGACCACCGGGCTTTCGATCAGATGGTTGGACACCTCCGAAGGTACGCCCCATACGATGTTGAGAACGCCCTTGGGCAGACCCGCGTCATGGAACAACTGCGCAATGGCCAGCACCGCGCTGGGCGTGTCCTCGGGGCCCTTGAGGATGACCGAGCAGCCCGCGCCCACGGCGGCCGATACCTTGCGGATGGCCTGGTTGAAGGGGAAGTTCCAGGGCGAGAACGCGGCCACCACGCCGACCGGTTCGCGCAACACCGTCTGGCGCACCGCCGGGTGGCGGGCCGGGATGACGCGGCCGTAGATGCGGCGGCATTCCTCTGCATGCCACTCGGCGTGCTCGGCGCAGAACATCACCTCGCCCACGCTTTCGGCCAGGGGCTTGCCCTGGTCCATCGTGATGCCGCGGCCGATGTCCTGGGCGCGGGCACGGGCCAGTTCACCCACCTTGCGGAGCACGTTGCTGCGTTCGATGGGCGAGCTCTTCCTCCAGCTTTCGAAGGCGCGCGCCGCGGCGGCCAGGGCCTGGTCGAGGTCTTCGCGCGTGGCATGCGGCAGCTTGCCGATCACCTCGTGGGTGGCCGGGTTCAGGATGTCCTGTTCCAGGCGGCCGCCGCCATGGATGAATTCACCGTCGATGTAGAGGCTGAGTCGGGGATAGCTCAAGATGGAGTCCTTGTTCGGTTTTTGAGGGATGTCGAACGCATGAGGGGGGCTTAAGCGCAGGCCGCCCGCAGTATCAGGGCACCAGCACCGTACGCCCGACGACGCGGCCGTGGTGCAGGTCCTGCAAGGCCTCATTGGCCTCAGCAAGAGGACGTTGCCGCACCGGGATGGCCTTCATCTTCGTGCGCTTGACGAGGTCCACCAATTCCTGCAGTTCCTGCAGCGTGCCCACATAGCTGCCCTGCAGTGTCAGGGGCCGCATGGGGATCACGGGCAGCGCCAGGGTGAGGTCTCCACCCATGAGGCCGCAGATGACCACGTGGCCGCCGCGCGCGGCACTGGCCATGGCCAGGCTCACCGTGGGGGTGGCGCCCACCAGGTCGAGCACCTCGCGGGCACCGCCGCCGGTGGCCTGCTGGATCTGCTGGGCCGCGTCAGGCGCCCTGGCATCGATGGCCAGCAGCGCGCCGGCGGCCAGTGCGGCTTCGCGCTTGACCGGGTCGAGGTCGACCACGATGGCGCCCTTGCCACCCAGGGCCTTGAGCACTTCGATGGCCATCAGGCCCAGTCCACCGGCGCCGATGATCACGACCGGGTCGGTGCCGATGCGTTCGCCGAATTTCTTGATGGCGCTGTAGGTGGTCACGCCCGCGCAGGCCAAGGGTGCAGCTTCGGCGATGTCGAGGCCGTCAATGTCCACCAGGTAGCGCGGGTGCGGCACGACCACATATTCGGCGAACCCACCGGGACGCGCCACGCCCAGGGCCTGCGGCTTGATGCAGATGTTTTCCTCACCGCGCTTGCAGGCGGCGCACTCGCCGCAGCCGATCCAGGGGTGCACCAGGGCCACACGGCCCGGCTTCACACCGCCTGCCTGTTGCGCCCCGGGGCCGGACGAGACCACTTCACCAACGATCTCGTGGCTGAGGGTGAGCGGCGGCTTGATGCCGCGCTCGGCCAGGGTGAGCTTCTTGCCACCGCCCAGGTCGTAGTGCCCTTCCCACAGGTGAAGGTCGGTGTGGCACACGCCCGCGGCCCGCACCTTGAGCAGCACCTCGGTGCCCTGGGGTTCGGGAATGGGCTTCTCGACGAGTTCGAGGTCTTGGCCATGATGGAGCACACAGTAGCAACGCATGTTGGATCCTGAGAGGGAAGAAACGGAAAACCGTGAACGGTCAAACGGTGGGAGATTCAAGCCAATGGGCTACACCGACCGCGGGGCGAGCCAGGCGTTCAATGCGGGCCACATGCGCAACTCTGCGCCGCGCCCCGCCACCAGGCCGACGTGGCCGCCCTTGATGATGAGTTCCTGGCGATCGGCGCTGCCCACCTGCTGCACCAGATCGCGCGAAGAGGCGTAGGGGGTGATGTGGTCGTCCTGCGCCAGCAGATGCAGGAAAGGCGCGCGGATGGCGCCCAACTTCACCGCGCGGCCGCCGATGCGCCAGGTGCCGGCCACCAATTGGTTGCCGCGCAGGAAATCGCGCACCATCTGCCGGAATACACCGCCCGGGAAGGGAATGTTGTCGGTCTCCCACTTGCCCATGCGCAGGTTGCTGCGGATGACCTCCGGCTGGTCGGCGTTGTTGAGCAGATTCATCGCGCCCGACACCTTGCCGAAGGGCCGCAGGGCGCGCAGCGCGTTCTGCACCCAGTCGGCAGGTACGTTGCCGTGCGCAGCCAACAGGGCCTCCTCATCGAAGTCCTCGCCCATCCAGGCCTTGAGCGACTCCAGCCCATCACCGTTGACCGGTGTGGCCATGCACACCAGATTCTTGAGCGCAGGACGCTGGTGGTCCGACAGGGCCGCCCACATCACCGACAGCAAGCCGCCCACGCAATAGCCGATGACCGAAAGCTCGCGCTGGCCGCTATGCCGCAGCACCTGGTCCACACAGGCCGGCAGGCGGTCCAGCACATGGTCTTCGAGCGTGAGTTCACGGTGCTCGCGCCGCGGGCGCCCCCACTCGATCATGTAGACATCAAAACCCTGCTTGAGCAGGAACTCCACCATGCTCTGCCCCGGCACCAGGTCCAGGATGTAGGGCTGGTTGACCAGCGAGGTGACGATGAGCACCGGTACCCGGTACACGCTGTCACTCAAGGGCCGGAATTGGTGCAGCTTGAGCGTGCCCTGCGCGTGGATCGTGTCCTTCGGCGTGGCGCCCAAGGGCCCGGTGAGGTCGGCGAAATCCGCAGCGGGCAGCCCCATGCGCTCCAGCGCACGCTGCACCGCATTCGGAAAGTGGCCGCCTGGGCCGGCTGGCGCGGGCAGGTTCATGGCGCGGGCGGGCGACGGTCGCGCCGCGGCTTGGCCTTGCCCACGGCCTTCGGTGTGCCTGCATTTGAGGCCGATGCGGCGATCGCCTGGGCCAGCTGCGACACGGCTGCGGCCAGATGCGCCAGCCCGTCTTCAAGCCGACCCATGCGCTCATCAAGCGCTTCCAGGTCCGTGCGCGAAGGCAGGTTGGCCGCCGCCAGCGATGCCTGTGAAAGCTCGGAGAACTGGCGGTGCATCAACTGCATTTCGCTGATCTGGCGGTTCAGCGCCTCGCCGGTACGCTCATCCTTGAGGAGTTGCGACACCGTGTCGCTCCATTGCGCTTCGCTCTTCACGATCCAGTCGCGCCACAGGCGCGCGGGGCTGAAGGCGTTCCAGTCGGGCAGCGCTGCATCGACCGTCTTCGTGGCGGCGGCCTGGGAAGTCTTGCCGGACGCGCTCATGCCGCCGCCTTCAGGATGGTGCGGCCGCGGATGCGCCCGGCGCGAAGGTCTTCCAGCGCCTGTGTGGCACTGCTCAGCGGCTGCGTGGTCAGGGGCAGGTCCGGCAACACGCCCGAGCGGGCGATGTCCATGAGCTCCTGCATTTCCTGCAGGCTGCCCACATACGACCCCGTCACCGTGACGGCCTTCATGGACACCATGGCCGGCACCACCGGCGTGGACCCGCCGAACAGGCCCACGCACACCAGCTTGCCGGCCTTGCGCAGCGCGCCGAATCCGAAGTTGAAGGTGCTGGCGGAACCCACGAAATCAATCGCCGCCGCCACGCCGCCGGTGGACTTGAGCAGGGCCTTCAGTGCGCCATCGGCCTTGGGGTCGATGATCTGCCCGGCACCGGCCTCGCGGGCCATGTCCCACTTCGACTGATCAAGCTCCACCACGATGGGCGGGGTTTCGAACAACTGGCGGGCCAAGCGAATGCCCGACAGGCCCACCCCACCGGCCCCGATGATGAGCAAGGGATCCTTGGGGCCCAGGGGCGCCACCTTCTTGAGCGCGCTGTAGGCGGTGAGGCCCGAGCATGCATAGGTGCAGGCCTGGTCCTCGGCCAGGTTGCCGTAGTCGATCAGGTACCGGGCATGCGGCACCACGGTGTGGCTTGCAAAGCCGCCGTCGCGGTGGGCCCCCAGGGCGCGCGGGCTGTTGCACAGATGCTCATGCCCCGCTTCGCACAGGGAACAGGTGCCGCAACCGATCCAGGGGAACACCACACGGCGGTCGCCCACCTTCACGCCCTGCGCGTCGGGCCCCACCGCCACCACGGTGCCGGCGATCTCATGACCCAGCGTGCGCGGGGGCTGCACCGTGCGGGTCATGTCCAGCTTCACGTCGTTGCCGAGGTCGAAGTAGCCATCATGCAGATGCACGTCGCTGTGGCACACGCCGCAGCTGCCCACTCGCACCACCACGTCGGTGCCCTGGGGTGTGGGGATGTCGCGCAGCACCTGCGCAAGCGGTCGGCCGAAGGCTTCGACCTGGTAGCTGGTCATCGAGGGCGTCATGGGTGTCTCCTGAAACTTCGTATGGACGGTGGCGGTCTCGCAGCGGACCGTTGGTGCATGGGTTGAATGCGCGGTTTAAGGCGAGGTTGGCGGGGCCGCGGAAGCCCGGCCGTGCATCAGCCCGTAAATTCAATGGCACCCTGCGGCAGCAGGTACAGCACCAACGCGCGGCCATGGCGCACCGTGGGGCTGTGGGCGCTGCCCGGGGGGCAGACCAGCCAGCCCGCGGCCTGGCCATCGAACGTGGCCCCGTCGTCCAACGGCATGATCAGGTCGATTTCGCCCTGGGGGTGCACGTGGTGAGGGCCCGCCACATCACACATGTCCACCACATCGACCGAGAAGCCGTGCAGGTCGGCGCTGGGCTTGAAGATGCGCCCGTAGCGGATGCCGCCGCCCTCGCGGTTGCACAGCCAGCCCTCGGCCACGCCGGTCTGGCAGGCGGACTTCAGTTCGGCAAAGGTGCGGGAAGAAGCGCCGTGTTCGGCATTGAGCCAGGCCTGGAGCCCGGCGTCCAGTGGACGACCTTGAAGCGATTGGGTCAGGGCGGCGATCTGTTCGCGAAACTGCTCGGCGGTCATGGGGCGGCTCGGTTGGGCAATCGGGGAGTCAACCGATTGGGCCGCGGGGACGACCCAAGCGATTAGGCAGAAACTTGCATACATGCATTATGTTGCATTTTTATGCGCTGTCAAGCACTATATTGCATTTAATTCCGGGTTTGCCCTTGGGTAGGGATTGGAACCGCACAACCAGCAGGCAGTCGTGCGCTTGCCTCCTTGATGGACGAGACTCGGCTTCATTCATTGCAAATAGGCGTTGTCGACAATCAAGCGCAAAATGCCCAGCACGGTTGATTTGGCAAGAAAACCGAGATGCATCGATTCAATGCCGCGAGAAGGTCAGTCATCACGGGCTTGGTTTTTGCAATCCTGCTCGTCGCTTGCGGCACAGATGAGTCGCCGCCAACCGAGAGTTCGGCGACGCCAGAGACCCCCCAACTGCTCAGTGCTGGTCTGCCACCGGGATACACCAAAACGCAGTACCCAATCGTGCTCGTGCATGGCTTCCTGGGCTTCGACAGCGTGTTGCTCTTCGAGTATTTCCACGGCATACCGGCGGCCCTGAGAGAAGGAGGCGCCGTCGTCTTCACGCCGCAGGTATCTGCGATCAACAGCACCGAGGTGCGCGGGGAACAGTTGCTCGTGGAAGTTCAGAAGATCCTGGCGGTCACCGGAAAGAGCAAGGTGAATTTGATCGGCCACAGTCACGGCGGGCCGACGGTTCGCTACGTGGCCTCGGTGCGACCTGACCTGGTGGCCTCGGTCACGTCGGTGGGTGGCGTGAACAAAGGGTCGTTGGTGTCGGACATCGTGCTTGGACTTGCGCCTGAAGGCAGTCTGAGCAATACGCTCCTGGTGTCCATCACGGAGGCCATCGGCGCCTTGATATCCCTGCTGTCCTTCAGCCCGGACCTGCCGCAAGACGCCTTGACTGCGCAGCACTCGCTCTCCACCGCAGGCGCGGCTCAATACAACCGGGCCTTCCCGGAAGGCGTCCCCACCAGCGCGTGCGGTGAAGGCGACTACCGTGTCAATGGGGTTGCGTACTTTTCATGGAGCGGCGCGAGGCAGTACACCAATGTCCTCGACCCGCTGGACCCGGTCCTGACGCTGGTCGGGCTGGCCTTTGGCGGCGAAAAGAATGATGGGTTGGTGACCGCCTGCTCATCCCATCTGGGAATGGTCATCCGAGACGACTATGCGATGAACCATGCTGACGAGATCAATCAGACCGCGGGTCTGGTGAACCTGTTCGAGACAAACCCCGTTTCCCTGTACCGGCAACACGCGAATCGACTCAAGGGACTGGGACTGTGAAGCGAGCGTGGGCCCTTGCAGCGGTGGCTGCAGTGGCGGTGGGATTGCTGGCAGTGGTCATGGGTCGTTTGGACAGGTCAAACCACGCCACTGAATCGTCGGCGAGCGTTACGTCAGGGGACCCGGTACCACCATTTGCCCCGTCCATGCGAGGCACCAAGCCCGACGGGCACTTGACCCTCGCCGCGGAGGTCCTGCAGTTGAACGTGGAACTGCTTTACCTCTTTGACTACTACCTGTCCGCTCAGGGTGAAAGAACCTTGCAACAGGTGATCGAAGGCATCCGCGCTGAACTTCGCGCACAGCTGAGGACCTCACCGAAAGCAATGGCACAGGCGGAGGATTTGCTCAGTCGCTATATCGAATACAAGAAGGACCTCTTTGTCCTGGAGCGCAGCGAGTCAGCGGCCAACCCTCCAGCCTCATCGACATCGACATCGACATCGACATCGACTAGGTTGGCGCACAGGCTGGAGCGCCTGCAATTCATCCGGCGCCAGCACTTCTCGCCGGCCGAGGTGGACGCCTTTTTTACGCTGGATGAGCAACGCGATGCAGACACGGTGGCTCGGCTGCGGATTGCTGAAGACAAGGGCCTTGATGCCGACGAGAGACGAGCGCGGTACGCGCAACTCGACGCGGCCATGCCGCGTCGCCTCCTGGAAGCCCGGCAAGCACCACTTCATGTGCAGACCGTCGAGCAGGCGGTGTCGCAGATGCGCGCCAAGGGCGCCAACGAGCAAGAGGTCTACCAGTTCCGGGCCCAACAGTTCTCGCCAGATGCGGCCCACCGCCTCCAGGCCTTGGAGCAGGAACAGTTGCAGTGGGCGGCCCGAATTGCCCAGTACCAGGCAGAGGTCCGGCTCCTCCTGCAATTGCCCGAGGGAGCCTTGGAGATGCCCAGCAAGTTGAGCGCGGCGCAACAAAGCGCCATAGAAGCCTCGCGAAATCTGTACTTCAGCGCTCAAGAGCAACGGCGGCTTGCCGCTTACGAGGGGCACGCTGTCGGCTCGATCAATCCCAGATGACGCGCCAGAGGCCCGCTCAAGGCGTAGCGCTGGGCGCCCTCAGCCGCGCAAGCCCGAGAAATTGCCGTCCGGGCTCAGTGCCCCGTTTTCCTGATCACGTGCTGAAACCAGTTGAGGGAAGGTCTGGATCCAACGCTCGGCCAGCAGGATGAATTGTTCCAACGACGTGGCAAGCCCCTGGACGTCTCCCAGCTCAGCCACCGTCCACCGCCGTGCAAGAAATACCCCACGGCTGAAACGCTCCATCGACAAGGTGGCCCCTTCGGTGTCCCGCCAGTCTAGGTTGGACGCCAGAAGTTCCTCGGCCAACTCAAGATCTCCTTCGGGCGCATTCCCGAGGTGAGCCATCAGCGAAATGCATCCGTCCTCACCGACCGAAAGATGGATCGTCGGCGCCTGCTCGAAGTCCAGAATGGCCGTGTCTTCATCATCGGTGAGCAGGCTCTCCAGGCCCAATTGTTCAGCCAGTCCGGCGACCCATTCCCGGGCCATTCCAATGTCGCTCATGCCTCTTCTCCCGGATGAGATGACCGATTCGCCTCGGACCCGTACTGCACAGGGCTCTGCGCCACACGCGCCTTCAGATCATCGATGTTCGGCCTCAGCACGTGGTCGAAGATGTCTCGAGCCATGCGGGCCCGGATGCCGTCCAGTTCCGATGTGCCTGGGCGATGCGCGTCTCCATCTTCCTGTCCTCGTCCATCGCGGTCGAGCTCCCCCATCGAGCGGTCGATGTCGCCCAACTGCTGGCCCTCCAACAGGCGGCGCGTGAATTCGTGGGTGAAGGCAAAGCAGTCGTTGGCGCCCTGCTGTTTGGCGTTGGACAGCATGGCCATGCCGGTGGCGGGATTCCACGCTTCACCGAACACCGCGCGGCCCAGCCTCTCCAGAGATTCTTGAAGGCCCTGCGTATTCGCGTAGTGGCGCTCAGCCGCGCGCGGGCTTTCACCCTTGGCATCCAGGTACAGCACTTGTCGACCCTTAAGGTCCAGCGCCACCAGCACCGAGTGTGTTTCATGGGTGATGCTCTTCCCCCCCTGCAATCCCAATGGAATCGCCACGATGCTGCTGGTAGGAGATGGATTCTTCAATTGCCGAGCCACCGCTGGACTGGCGCGAAGTAGCTCGGCCACTTCATCGAGGTGGTCTGCACAGGGGTCCACGGCTCCGCGGCGAACCTCGTGGAGGCCGATGTCCTTCAAGGTTGACGAGCCCGGAAAGATCAGGCTTGCATCGGCACGTGCACCGTTCTGCGCCTGCAAGGCCAGCAGGCCTTGGGCGATCTGGCTGCCTTCCACGGGGTATCCAAGTTTGAGGATCTTCTGCGCGGTCGCCACATCGATCGCCAACTGGTCACGCCTGCTCTGGAGGTCGAATCGCTCCTGTTCCTTGGGCGAAAGCGGGGGCCTTGGTAAACCGGCTTCATCTTCATCTGGAAACGACAGATCGATGTCGATGCGCGGTCCTAGCTTCAACTCCTCCAATTCCGTGCCCAGGGCAACCAGTTCCTGATCGAGGCGCCCCACATTGTTGTTGTTCGCCCGGCCGTCCCGGCGCTGATCGATCGTGTGCAGGACGCGGGGCAGGATGCCCTGGCTCAGTTTGGTGGGGCCGCCCTCAGGCGCCGGTTTGAGCACTTGAGCACCGGCTTCCAGGCCTTTGTCGATGGCGGCCTTGATGGATACGGCCTTGCTGCTCGTCAGCCGCGCACTGGTGCTGTAGGTTGCAAAAGCCGCATCGAGTACCGCCCGTATCTTTTGGGTCTCCTCCGCGCTCAACTTGCGGGGGGGAGAGTCGTTGCCGCGCACGCTTGCAAATGCCTGTAGGGTCGCCGCCTTTCTGAAGGCTTGCCAATCACGGCGATTGGAGACCAGGGGGGTCCAGGCGCCAAACGTCAGCGCATTGCGCAGTCGACGAAAGAAGGTCTCCCGCATGGTCGGCTTGCGCAGCGTGATTGAAAACGGCTCGCCAAAGCCATTTTTTATGGTGTGTTTGTCGCTGACGTAGAGCCGGGAATTCAGGCTCGCAGCCCCCTTGACGTTGAAATCCACGGGCATGCTCCACCAACCTTTCTTTTGAGGAAACCGAGGGCGAGTTCGACACCCGTATGAGGCAAGTCGTCCAACTCCCCAACCGGGGCTTGCACCGCAGGGCGAACGGGTCAACGGTGAAGCAACTTTTTGGGCGGAGATTGCAAATTCCGGGCAACACGAAGATGATCCCAGAAAACGTACCGTCTGGCGATTTCTGTTGAAACATTCGCGATCCGGAGATGCGCAGGCGATAAGCAACATTCGAACAAGATCACGATCATGAAGCTCTCCACTAGTGACGTCGTCGTCAACACCGCCACCAAGACAGCCGAATTGGGAAGTCACAAGGGCGGGGCGCGCCAGTTGCTGCGGGAGATGGCGGCCGACCTCATCAAGGACGATGGCACCGTCAAGAGCGGCTACTTGAAGCTCACCGTCTCCGGCAACGAGGTGACCATCAAGAGCAACCACGTGGGCAGCGGCGCCACCGCCGCCACCGATCTGGTCAAGAAGTTGGTTCAGGATGCCTATGGAGCCGATGCCAGTGCCGCCTTGGCGCGTTACCTTGAGGGCAAGGGCAAGGACAAGGTCGGCACGCTGTCCTTCGTCAAGCTGATCAAGGAACTCGAGGCAGACACATCCAGCTTGCGCCGCAACAGCCTCGACACCAAGCTCCAAGCGGCAAAAGGTCTGGGCCGCGGCGAATTGAATGTCGCCGGTTTGCGAAGTGGCTTCACGATCGCCAAGGCGGCCGCTGACCGGCTTGGTGTCGACGCCGGCAACCCGCCTGTCGATGGATCGAGGCTGGATGTTTCCTGGCGTCAGGGGCTTGAGGCCCTGTATGGCCAGGGTCAAGTGCGGCTGCTTGGAGCCCAGGGCGGTGAGGGTGCGGCGTTTGAGGTGCAGGTCGACGGCCAATCGATGATCTACAAGGGCTTCACTGAAGCTGTGGATCTAAGCTCGAAACGAGAGAACAGTTCCCGTCTGGGAGATACCGGTCTTGCCTATTCACGCGGCTTGCTGAATGCCGCCCACATCGTGACCCCGTCCGACTACTTCGTTGGCGTTGCTAAACCTGGCAATGCCCCGGATCGACTGCTGAAGGTGCCGGCGGACCGCATCAAGGACCTCGCCAAGGCTGCAGCCGCGGGGCAGATTCCTGAGGGTCTCCAGCTGTACGGCGTTCTCATTCCCAAGGCGTCAGGCCGCTCTCTTGATCAACACCCTGGTCGTTTCTCTGATCTCCAGGTTCAAAAGATTGCCCAGGGTTTGTACGCAGGGCTCTCCGAGCTTGGCACACACCGGGCTGTCCACAACGACATCAAGCTGCACAACGCCGTGTTCGATGCCGAGACGGGCGGACTGAAGATCATCGACTTCGGCACTCTCAACAAGCTGTCCAAGAAGGGTGGGCCCGATGGAGGGCCGGCCATGGCCCTGGGAGGCATCGGCACTCCCGGCTACCAGATACCCTGGATGGACGGAAAGACGCCCTTCGGGCCGGAGGCCGATCGCTATTCATTCGGAATCACCATGTTGGCCGCCATCGTCAAGGACGATGTTCAGCGACGGGACGATGAGACGCAGCCGTTTGACAGGCTGGCAGGTGCGTTGGGCAGATTCAGGCGCAGCGCCGAACGGCCCGAGCAGCTACTTGATGATGTGCTCAGTGCGATCAAGGAAAAGGAGCCCGATCTGCATGACCGGCTGCAGACCCATCTGAAGGAACGCCCGCAGTTCCGTGACTTCATGCAGAAGGTTTTCGCTTCATCATTGCCGGGCGATGCAGGCAATCTCGTGTGGTCTGATCTTGCGACCCATCCCTTCATGGACGCTCGCCACGCCGAGAGGTCCTCGGCTCTCGCCGAAGCGGTGGATCGGAAAAATTTGAGGAACCAGCTGCAAGCCATGGCGCAGGAGCGGTGTCCCTTGGAGCCTCCCTCTCCAGATTGGAATCCCCTGGGAAGCTCAGCGTTCGAGGCGACATTCGAGGCCCAACGTCAGCAACTGATTGAAGATGTCATGGCGCAGGGGCTGGACAAGGGCGCAAGTGATGTCAAAAGCCTGGTGGAAGATCGCGCGGAGGAATGGATTTCTCGCGCCATGTATGACGCCATGTTCGCACCGAACAAGGACGGCAAGAGGCCGGTGGAGGCACTGGTGGATCGGTTGACCCAGAGCCTGGGGCTTCCGGACGGTGCGTTGAAGTCGCAACTCACCGCTCAAGCGTTGGATGAAGGCCGCGCCAAGCTGAAGACCAAGATGGTCCAGGACAACAAAGCCTCCCTTGTTTCCAATGTCTTGAATGCGCTGCGACCGCACCTTTTGAGGTCGCTGGCCGAACACATCGCAAGCTCGGCAGCACAGCCCTTCACCTTGAAGATTCAATCCGGAAATGACCCGCTTCTTTTAGAAGGACACCTGGATTTCATCAAAGACCTCAAGGAGGATCTGTTTTCCAGATCTGGGTCGGAGGGCTTGTTCAAAGGCATCGATCTCAAGAACGTCCGCGCTCAGCTGGGTGGCGCCTTGATTTCCGAGTTGGTCCGTGTCAGCCAGGAAGGGGATGCGGGAGGACCCAATCGAGCGGCAATAGCATTGAACTTGATGGGGGGCAGCAGCGCGGTCTATGACGCCCTGCGGGATGAGGATCGACTGAGCCTGCTGAACCTCAGGAGGGCACAGGGCCTGGCCAGCGACAACGGCACTTTCGTGAGCATGATATCGGCCGAGCAGGTGAGCCTGCGGGTGAGGCAGCTGCAAGAGCAGCATGGCATCTCGGAAGTGCAAGCCTTGCAGCGACTGCCTGCCGAAGCCCCTGATGTCGTCAGGCAGATGAATGATGCGGGGCGCTTCGCTGAACTCAAGATCTTCGGCCAGCAAAGTGTCCAGGCTGGGGATGAGATTCCCGGCTGGCTGCGCAACCGCATCACATTGGCCGATTTCCGCGAGCGGGCTCAACAGCTGGTCAATGACGGCGAGGTTAGTGGCAACGAGGTTCAGCGCTTCCTGACGGCAGGTGTTCGCGACATGACTGCCAACATGTTCAGAGAAGCGCTGCGGCAGGCTGGGCGTCCACCGTGCGAGTTCGCCGTCCTGAGCCTGGGTTCTGCAGCCCGCGGGGAGGTGTCACCTTTTTCCGACCTCGAGTTCGCCATTCTGCTGCCGCGTGATGCATCAGAGGCCGACTACGATTGGTTCAAGAACCTTTCAGAGTCCGTCAAGAATCAGGTCTACTCACTTGGCGAGAACGCAGGCGACGCGAGTGAGCGCAACCTTGGATTCCACTGGGACGTGGGCGGCCTGGAGCCGACCGAGCAACCCGAAAAGTTCGTGGGCTCTTCACAGCAACTTATCGCCAACAACCTGTTGTCGGCTGATCCACTGGGGCGAACCATGTTCGCCAACACTGAACTCTTGTTCGGCAGCGATGAAGTCCAGGACCCGAACCTCAAGAACAGCTGGAACATGGTCAAGGGCATGCACAAGGGGGTGGAAGATTTCATTCGCGAGCCGGGGACCCTGCCCGGAGTTCCCAATTCTGGCGACACGAAGGGAAAGAACTTGGGTCGTTGGATGATCGGCCGAGGAGTCTCACTGGCAGAGGATGCCCTGAAACCGTTAGCCAAAGGCCAGATGCACGTGAAGTACCTGGGGCGCTTGCCCATGATGTTGGCTCAAGGATTGGCACTGGAGCGCGGAATGGTGCGCGATGAACTCGGTGACGCCACCAACAGCACCCACCAGCGCTTGAATGCCCTGGTCGCTCAAGGTTCATTGAGCCAGCAGGATGCAGATCTCATTCTCAACCTGCAAGACGAGGTGTCCCTGCTGCGGGTGAAAGCCCACTTCAACGCCAACGGTGCCGAGTCGGGTGAGTACTTGGCGCGGGATCCGGATGTGGCACAGAGCTCCAACATGCTGTTTGTGGAGCCAGACTCATTTGACCGGATCGTGAGTACGACGCGACAACTCATCGACCGAACCAAGAGTTACCTCCAACGACCAACGGCCCGTTTTTGAGGGCCACTGGGCTGGCCAGAGCCTGCTGGTGGGGATCGTGGCCGGGATGAGGACCCGCCGCAATCGATCGAGTCCATCATTGAATCGCTGGGTGGGACAGCAAGTCCGCCAAATGCTTGTCAGAGTTTGCTCGGTCGGCCCATTCGAGGGGCGAAATTTGATCGGCCAAGCGCAAACATTCCGATATGAAATGCGAAGCCGTTCCCGGCTGCAGGCGTTCGGCCTTGAACTGTTGGGCCTGTGCAGCGGCTGGCCCGCCGTTTCTGATCACCTTGTCCAGTGCCGCGTCGAGCTCACCGTAGCTGATGACTCCACGATGCGCATCGTCGTGCTCGGCGATGTTGATCCCCGGGGCGAGGGCCGGGAATCTAGACTGCATGAAGATCATGGACCAAGCATGGAGGTCGATCTGGGTGCCAATCGCGATACCGCGCGCCACCGCAGCGGGGTGAAGGTAGCCCGGGGTACCGGGTTGTCCGGCGCGGAAAAGTGGCGGCAAGACGGCACGCCGCCCTTGCCTGTTGGGCAATCCATTGGCCTCGGCTCGTTGAGCGGGAGTTTTCTTGAACTTGTAGCCCAGTCCGGTGTCGAAAACGTGAGCGCCCTGTGCATCAAGGTTCATGTTGACCGGCTTGAGGTCTCGGTGCACCCAGCCGCGTGTATTCAAGGCTCTGGCGGTATTGAGGCCTGAGCGGGCGAGCTGTCGGAATTCGGGGTCCGTCAATGCGCCCTGGGATAGCTTGTCGGCCAAGTTGGTGCCCGGTGCTCGGGGCATGACGATCCCCACACATTTCAGTCCGTCGGGCGCCAGTTGGCGATCGCGCGCCCGTCGCTTGATGTCGGCCGCAGCAATTGCTTCGTACCGTGGCCCTGCAGGTTCGTCATGCCTGACGACATAGTGCGTTGGCGTGAGCACATTCGGTTTTTGCCACTTGGAGTCCTTTGCCTTGTCCAGATAAACGGCATAGGCTTCGCTGAGCTTGCAATCGTCCGGGCCGGCGCGCTCCCCGTCCATCTTTTCGGGCTTGACCCGATCACGGTGACGGGGATCAATGAGCAACTTCAGCATCACCGCTTTCCCTTCGAACTGCGCTGGGAAGACGGCCCCAAATCCACCTTCGCCTACCTTTTGACCGTCGTTGACCAAGCCGAGCTGGCCCTCAAGGGACTGGATGACTTCACGGGTCAGATCAGGGTTGCCGCGCTGCTGAGGTGCCACGCGCGGAGCCACCTGCGCGGGAACGCCCACCGGGTTCTTGGCGACTGCGGCGGCCATCGCCTGCGCGTTGATCTGGGCCCTTGGATCTGGAACTCCCGTATCCGTGATGGTGCCCCACACCTCCAAAGGCGAGTTCCGCAAGTGTTCCGGCAACACGTTTAAATCCACACAATAAAAGTTTAGAGCCTGATCGCCGGGCTCTTCGGGGTTGCGCACGAGGGCGTAGGTCGGCGGGCGGAATTCATCGGGAGCGTTTGGATAGTCTCGATTGAAATCGGCGTAGTCGGAGTCCATCAGTTGGGCGCCCGGCGCTAGGTAGATGGGGTGGTTTGAAAAGTCACGGTAATGGGCACGCTGGCCGGTGCTCTGCAAAGTGGCCTCGAAAAAGCCTGGGTTGACCATGTTTCGGATGCATCCGACCCCGAAGACATTCGGGTTCATCAACAGGTTCATGCGCGCCGTGCCGAACTTGCCAAGAGCGGCCGCGCGCAGTTCGGCCGGCGAGCGCTGAACCGGCGGCTGCACCACCGCCTGATCCTGCCTCTGGCCCACCACCTGAACCGGCGGCTGAGGCTGAGGCTCGATCACCGCTTTTGGCGCGGGGTTCTGCCCAACCCGAGGCTCGGACTCCAACCTGGGCGCGGAATTCCCGGCCTTGACGGGCTGCTGCAAGAGAGCTCCCGAGGACTGGGGCCCTGGGGGAGGTAAAAGCTGTTGATCTCCTGATCCCCGGTCAGATGGGGAATGGTGCAGTGCCGCGCGGACATCTTCGTTTTCGAACAGCCGCGCGAGGTGTCGGGCTTGCACCTTGCCATCGGCCCCCTGGGCTCGGACCATCTGGTCCACCAGGCTCTGGGCATTGCGCACGCCAGCGGTTGCAAGCAAGGCCACCAAGGCCTCCGCCGTGCGGTCCTTGCGGTACTGTTGCCCCCACCCGAAGGACTTGTAGCGGAAGTCCAGTCCATTGTTGTTCGTGGTGTTGACGATGCGGATGGAACCCTGGCGCACCCGGTCCGGCCCGCCAATGTAGTGCGAAAGATTCAGCAGCGTCTGCCGGGCATGGTCTGCCCCGGCCTTATTGAGGGCGTCGGAAACTTGCGCGCGGAACTCTCCGGCTTTGGCATTTGCGCCAACTTGAACATTCACACCGAGTTGTACGGGCATGGGGATCTGGCTCCGTTTAGATCAAGCACACCGTGGCGGTGCCAACTAGGGCGTTGGCAGGGGCTGGGTCCCGCGCTCACGAAACGCAGCCCAGATGGGCCGCACCGAAGCCGCCAAGACCAGGCCCAGGTTGACACTGGGCGTGAGGTCATCCGGGCCATCGAGCATCTCGAGGGCGATGTCTGCCCTGAGCAGCAGCCTGTCATCGTCGTCCAGAACCACGGCCCAGCCAGTGCCCAACAACAGGTCACCGTTGATCCTCAACAATTCATGGAGAGCCTCGGCCGGCGGCGAGTCGACCCACTCGTCTAGATCGTCGATGTCAATCATGACCAGGGCCCTGGACGGGCTCAGTGGATGGGGGTCCAGTTGGGCGATGAAGCCGTCCTGTTCCCACTGGAGTTCGGGCAGGGGTTGGTACCAAAGGTTCATGAGGGGCTCCTGTCCGGTCACGCCTTGATGGCCGACGCGCCCGCCAGCGCGTGCCAGCCCGAGGTGTCACCAGATGACCGGCTCGGGCCTGCCCCGTCGGCTCGACTCTCCAGCAGCGCACGCAGGCTGGCCGCTCGATCCAGCCCATGACCCACCCAATGCTCGAGTTGAACCGTGTCTAGCCCTTGCACAGGCAGCAAGCGGCGCAAGCTCAGCACGCGGTCTTCATCGGAGGCGATCATCCAGCCGTGGTGCAGCAAACCCTCTCCGTTGATCCGCAACAGCACCCGAAGCGTGTCGGGCAAGGTCGGGTCTTCCAGCGGAGGGAGTTGCGCCACGAAAGCCGAGACCTCAAGGGCCGCAACGCCCTCGTCGGAGGGAACCGGCAGCACAGTCACCCATTCATCCTCGTATTCATAGGCCAGAAGCGTTTGATCCAGGCCTTCGGGCCCCAGTTCGCCCTGGACCGCGGCAGAAAACAGATCGGTATGGTTCATGAGGTGATGCCGGGCCGGACAACCGACCGACACCCGGGCTGCAATAAACGTCCGGAGATCATCACTTGGTTTCTCTCGATGATCAAGTTGCCGGGAATCCCGGCGAGACCAGCGCGGATCGGGCGTCGCCGGATGGCGGTGTCGATAGAATCTTGACTCATTGCTGGCAGAAGTACCGCACTTCCGCAGGGTAATCCCCCCGTTTTCCACTGCTGTGAGAAGTAGATTGGTTACGCAGCCATGGCCAGACGCTGCTTCGGGGTGATGCCGCCCAAGGCCATATTTGGGCGTTCATGGTTGTACTTCCA
>JAIYCN010000072.1 GCA_027487995.1 Rubrivivax sp.
AGCATCGACAGCGCCAGCAGGGCGTAGGTGTTGCGCAGGACCCGGTTGCGTTGGGCCGGGGTGGCCACCATGCCGCCGTAGCCGTAGGCTGTCTGAAGTCCGTCGTTCATCTCAAATGCTCCTTGTGTGAATGTAGGGCAGCCAAGCCACCGCCACGACCCGTTTGATGCGTCACCCGGAGTTTAGTTCCCCGAAGGACGAAAGGTACACGCCGGAAATCCCTGCCCCTGGGGGATGCGCCGACATCCACTACAGTCCTGGGGTCTTGTCACATTCCTGCCGCCAACCATGAACACCAAGCCCTTTCTGACTCTTGAAGACGTGCGCCGCGTTGCGCAGGCTGCCGAGGCCGAAGCCCTGAAGAACAACTGGGCCGTGACGATTGCGGTCACCGACGACGGCGGCCACCTGCTGTGGCTGCAGCGCCTGGACGGTGCGCCGCCCGTATCCGCCCACATCGCCCCGGGCAAGGCCCGCACAGCAGCCTTGGGCCGCCGCGAAAGCCGCGTGTATGAAGAGATCATCAACCAGGGCCGCACCGCCTTCCTGAGCGCCCCCACCATCGACTCCATGCTGGAAGGTGGCGTGCCGATCATGGCAGATGGTCACTGCATCGGCGCTGTGGGCGTGAGCGGCGTGAAGTCCATCGAGGACGCGCAGATCGCCAAGGCCGGGATTGCCGCTCTGGGGCTCTGATCACCCGCCCGACCCACCGTTTAGGGGTTACCCTGAGCTATACTTCGAAAGTTTACCTGATCAATCGGCACGCCCAGGCATCACCCCTCGATCCACCACCCCGCGTAAGGCCAAAGGACGGCGGTTTCACCCGCTGACCTGAGGCCTTTCGTTCAGGTTGGGCGTGCAACTGGAGTGACCATTGCTGCCCGTCCTGCCTCCCGCCATCCTCGCCCTTGCAGATGGCACGGTTTTTCTCGGCCAGTCGATCGGTGCCCTGGGTGCCACCGTTGGTGAGGTGGTGTTCAACACCGCCCTGACCGGCTACCAGGAAATCCTGACCGACCCGAGCTACACGCGTCAACTCGTGACGCTCACCTATCCCCACATCGGCAACACCGGTGTAAACCCGCAAGACACTGAAAGCACGCGTGTCTTTGCAGCGGGCCTGATCATCAAGGACCTGCCGCTGCGCCTGTCCAACTTTCGGCAGACGCAAAGCCTCAGTGACTACCTGCAGGCCGAAAACACGGTCGGCATTGCCGGCATCGACACGCGGCGCCTGACCCGTCACCTGCGCACCACCGGCGCGCAGAACGGTTGCATCCAGGCCTTCCCCGCGGGCCACACCGTCACCCAGGCCGACATCGACGCGGCCATCGCCCAGGCCCAGAGCGCACCGTCCATGGCCGGCCTGGACCTGGCGCAGGTGGTCACCACGGCCGAGCGCCACACCTGGACCCAGGGCGAGTGGCGCCTGCAGGGCGCAGACGGCCGGCCGGGTTTCAACGAGTCCGTGCAGGCCCGCTTCCACGTGGTGGCCTACGACTTCGGCGTGAAGCGCAACATCCTGCGCATGCTGGCCGAGCGGGGAGCCCGCATCACGGTGTTGCCGGCCAAGACGCCCGCCTCGGAAGCCCTGGCGCTCAAACCCGACGGCATCTTCCTGAGCAACGGCCCTGGCGACCCCGAGCCCTGCGATTACGCCATCGCCGCAGCCCGCACGTTGATCGACAGCGGCATCCCCACCTTCGGCATCTGCCTGGGCCACCAGATCATGGCCCTGGCCAGTGGCGCGCGCACCTTCAAGATGAAGTTCGGCCACCACGGCGCCAACCACCCGGTCAAGGATCTGGACAGCGGCCGCGTGTCCATCACCAGCCAGAACCACGGCTTCGCGGTGGACGCGGCCTCGCTGCCGGCCAACCTGCGCGCCACGCACGTCAGCCTCTTCGACGGCACCTTGCAGGGCCTGGCCCGAACCGACCGCCCGGCCTTCTGCTTCCAGGGTCACCCCGAGGCCTCCCCCGGCCCGCACGACATTGACTATCTGTTCGACCGTTTCACTGCGCTCATGACGGCTCACCAGGAGAAGAAGAATGCCTAAGCGCAGCGACATCCAATCCGTCCTCATCATCGGCGCGGGCCCCATCATCATTGGCCAGGCCTGCGAATTCGACTACTCCGGCGCCCAGGCCTGCAAGGCGCTGCGCGAGGAGGGGTATCGCGTCATCCTGGTGAACAGCAACCCGGCGACCATCATGACCGACCCGGGCATGGCGGACGCCACCTACATCGAGCCCATCACCTGGCAGGTGGTCGAGAAGATCATCGCCCGGGAGCGCGCTGAGCACCCGACCGAGCGCATGGCCCTGCTGCCGACCATGGGTGGCCAGACGGCCCTGAACTGCGCGCTCGACCTGCACCGCAACGGCGCGCTGGCGCGCCATGGCGTCGAGATGATCGGCGCGAACGAGCAGGCCATCGAGAAGGCCGAGGACCGTCTGAAGTTCAAGCAGGCCATGACGGGCATCGGTCTGGATTCGGCCAGGAGCGGCATCGCCCACTCCATGGAGGAGGCCTGGGACGTCCAGCGGCGGATCGTCGACGAGATCGGCGGCACCGGCTTCCCGATGGTCATCCGCCCGAGCTTCACCTTGGGCGGCACGGGCGGCGGCATCGCCTACAACCCGGACGAGTTCGAGGAGATCTGCAAGCGCGGGCTCGACCTTTCGCCGACCAAGGAGCTTCTCATCGAGGAGTCCCTGATCGGCTGGAAGGAGTACGAGATGGAAGTCGTCCGCGACCGGGCGGACAACTGCATCATCGTGTGCTCGATCGAGAACCT
>JAIYCN010000212.1 GCA_027487995.1 Rubrivivax sp.
GATCTTGGCAATCAGCCCCGGCTTGTGGCGCCAGGGCTCACCGGCCACATTGGCCAACTGCCGCGCCATTTCCATGTCGGTGGCGCTCTTGGGAAAGCTCACGGCGATGTATTCGCACTGAAAGGACACCGCCGTCTTGATGTCCTCCATGTCCTTGGCCGTCAAGGCCGGCGCGGTCAAGCCACCGCCCTGCTTGTTGATGCCCTTGTTGTTGGAAAGCTCGCCGCCGATGCGCACCACGGTGTGGACCTCTTCACCGCGCACGGCCTCCACATCCAGCACCAACAGCCCGTCGTTGAGCAGCAGCACATCGCCGGGCTTCACGTCACGCGGCAGTTCCTTGTAGTCGAGGCCGACTCGCTCGTTCGTGCCCAAGCCTGTGTAGGCACCGTCGAGGATGAATTTCTGCCCGTTGGTCAGTTCGGTCTTGTTGCCCTCGAATTTGCCCACGCGAATCTTGGGGCCCTGCAGGTCGGCCATGATGGCCACGGCCTTGCCTGCGCGCAGCGCGGCCTCGCGCACCATGGTCGCGCGCTCAATGTGGTCCTGCGCCTTGCCGTGCGAGAAATTCAGCCGCACCACATCCACGCCAGCCGCAATCAGCTTGTCCAGCAACTCCGGTGTGGAAGAGGCCGGCCCGAGAGTGGCGACGATCTTGGTCTGACGCAGCATGAGAACTCCGCTTGAAACTTTGTTTCGATTCTCACACGGTTGCCCAGGAAGAAAGTTACCTCCCAGGTACGGAAGCGAGGCGAAGTTGACGCGGTGCAGCCGCCTCCAGCGAGAGGCTCAGCCCGCTGCGCGGCGCGACAGAATCTCAAAGGCCGGCAGGGTCTTGCCCTCCAGCACTTCCAGAAACGCACCACCCCCGGTGGAGATGTAACCCACATCCTTCTCGATGCCGTACTTCGCAATGGCCGCCAGCGTGTCGCCGCCACCGGCAATGCTGAAGGCGGGGCTGGCCGCAATTGCGCGCGCCACGGTCTCGGTTCCGTGCGCAAAGGAATCGAATTCAAAGACACCCACCGGGCCGTTCCAGACGATGGTGCCCGCGGCCTTGAGCTTGTCGGCCAGCAACGCGGCGGTCTTGGGTCCAATATCCAGAATGAGATCGTCGTCGGCCACATCCGCAGCCGCCTTCACCGTGGCCGGTGCGTCGGCCGCAAACGTCTTGGCGCACACCACATCCACCGGAATCGGCACCTCGGCACCGCGGGCCTTCATGGCTTCGATGACCGCGCGCGCATCGCCCACCAGGTCAGGCTCGGCCAGGCTCTTGCCGATCTTCAAACCCGCCGCCAGCATGAAGGTGTTGGCAATGCCGCCGCCCACGATGAGGCCATCCACGTTCTTGGACAGGCTTTGCAGAATGGTCAGCTTGGTCGACACCTTGGAGCCCGCCACGATGGCCAGTAGCGGCCGCTTGGGCGCGGCCAGGGCCTTGCTGATGGCGTCGATCTCGGCACCCAGCAAAGGGCCCGCGCAGGCCACTGGGGCGTACTGCGCAATGCCGTAGGTGCTGGCTTCGGCCCGGTGCGCGGTGCCGAACGCGTCATGCACGAAGATGTCGCACAGGCCGGCCATCTTGCGGGCCAGGTCTTCCTTGTTCTTCTTCTCACCCGCGTTCAGGCGGCAGTTCTCCAACAGCACCACCTGCCCGGGCGCCACCTCCACGCCATCCACCCAGTTCGAGCGCAGGGGCACTTCACGCCCCATCAGCTCCGCCATGCGCTGCGCCACCGGAGCCAGGCTGTCCTCGGGCTTGAATTCGCCTTCGGTGGGTCGGCCCAAGTGGGACGTGACCATCACCGCTGCACCGGCCTTCAACGCCAATTCAATACAGGGAATGGAGGCGCGGATGCGCGTGTCCTCGGTGATGCGTCCCGCATCGTCCTGCGGCACGTTCAGGTCGGCGCGGATGAACACCCGCTTGCCGGCCACCTGGCCCTGTTGCACGAGGTCGGAAAAGCGCAGCACGTTCATCGGTTCATCTCCAGGGTACAGGGTCAGCGGTTCAACGGCCAAGAGTGTAAAAGCGCCGGTGCATGCACAGTCGCGCCAACGCCTCTACCAACCCAGGCCAATGCGAAAGAACAGCATCACCGCGGTTCCGCTGAGGATGGTGCCCAGCAGGTCGCGCCGCCATACGAACCAGCCCACCGCCACCAACACCGCCGGCAACCGCGCGTCCTGCCAGGTCTGCAGCCACTCACCCTGCCCGTCCAGCAACACCGCCGGCGCAATGATGGCCGCCAATGCGGCCAGCGGCGCGTGGCGCAGACCTTCACGCAGCCAGTTCGGGATGGGCCATTCGCGCTCCGGGATGAAGAAGAAGGACCGCGTGACCACGGTGATGATGGCCAGGCCCAGCAGCGCCACCACCGTCTCCCAGGTGCTCATCGCGAAGCCCCTTGAGAAGCGGTTCCCGACAGCCCGCGGACATGGTCCATCAACACACCCAGGGCGACCGCCGCCGCGATGGCCACCACGATGTTCAGGCGCATGGGCATCGCAAAGGCCACCAGCGCCGCCGTGGCCGCCACGCCCGCGGTGATCACGGTGATCCGGTCGGTGATGAGCGAGCAGGTCAGTGCCAGCAAGGCCAGCGTGCCGGCAAAGCCGATGCCCCAATGACCGGGGATCGAATCCGCCAACACGATGCCCAGCATCGAAGAGGTTTGCCAAGCCAACCAGTTCGCGATGGCCCCGCCCCAGAAATAGGCCATGGCCGATTGATTTGCAACATCACCGTTGGCAGAGGCAGGCGCACCACTTCCACCCGTCGAGCCATAGCGCTTCATGAAGAGCACGTAACCCATGTCAGTCGTGAGGTAGGCGTGCCACAGCCGCTGTGGTCGGCTCAGGTGCATCATGAAGGGACGCCACTGTGCGCTGAAAATCACGAAGCGCAGGTTCACACAGAAGGCCGTTCCCCAGATCAACCACAGCGGTGCACCCGCAGCCAAAAGTGGCAAGGCGGCCAGTTGCGCGCTGCCCGCATACACGACCAGGCTCATGAACACCGACAGGGGGATACCCAAGCCCGAGTTCACCATGGCCATGCCGGTCACCAGACCCCACGCCGCCACGCCCAGTGACACCACGGCCATCTCGCGCGCACCCAACCAAAAATCCGGCTTGCGCCAGAGCACGGCGGACGGCGGTGCAGAAGGCTTGGAGGTGTTCTCGGGCATCGCGGCATTGTCGCCGCTGGTCAGAACGGGTCCCAGCGGACTCGGCTTTGGTGACCGCCGGCTACAGGAGCGGCGGCGAGGAAGGCTCAGGAGTCCTTGCCGCCCTTGTTGCCGCCTGCCCCGGTGGTGGGCGGCAGCGTTTCAGTCTCCACCTTATCGGCGCTGCCCGGACGTGCCACTCCCGTGCCCGAAAGCAGGGGCTTGATCGCCTCCATCTGGTTTTCGCGCATGTAGTCGTTCATTTCGCGCCAACCGGTGAAGATGGCCGCCTTGTCGGCGCGCTTGTTCAGCAGGTAGCAGTCCTCAATGGCCCGCCCTGCGTGCCGGCAGGCACCGCCAATGGCCTTGCCCTCGCCCTCACGCCGGGCGGCAGTGGCCGTGGCAGATTCCAAGCCCAGCCAATCGCAGCCCGTCAGGCCTGACGCGACCAACAACATGGCCAGCATCAGGCGACGAGAAGGGAGTCGGGCCGGTTTGCTCATGATGAGTCCTTATCGGCAGGCAACCGCCCGGACTTGAGGAGCCTGATGCGGCCCCGTCATGTTCACCTCAAGCCCGCATCTGAACCGCCAGGGTCAGCAGGCGCTCGATGCGGTCCTCCGTGGCCGGGTGGGTGCTGAACAGGCCGCGGATGCCGCCGCCCGACAGCGGATTGATGATCATCATCTGCGCTGTCTCAGGGTGGCGCTCCACCGCTTCCAAGGGAATGCCCCGCGCATAGCGGTTGATCTTGTCCAGCGCCGAAGCCAAGGCACGCGGGTCGCCTGAAATCTCGGCTCCACCGCGGTCCGCCTCGAATTCACGCGCGCGGCTGATCGCCATCTGGATCAGGCTGGCCGCCAGTGGCGCCAGGATCATCACCGCAATCGTCGCAATCGGATTGGTGGGCCGGCCCTCACTGTCGCGAGAACCGAAGAGCATCGCGAAATTCGCCAGCATGGAGATGGCCCCGGCCATTGTGGCGCTGATGGTGGAGATCAGGATGTCGCGGTGCTTCACATGCGCCAGCTCATGCGCCATCACCCCACGCAGCTCACGCTCGGAAAGCACGCGCATGATGCCCGTGGTGGCGGCCACCGCCGCATGCTGGGGATTGCGCCCTGTGGCGAAGGCGTTGGGCGCTTCCTCGTCGATGATGTAGACGCGCGGCATCGGCAGATCGGCCTTCTGCGCGAGTTCCTTGACCATCCGGTAAAAGCCCGGCGCGGTGGTTTCGTCCACCTCGCGGGCATTGACCATCTTCAGCACCATCTTGTCGGAGAACCAGTAGCTGAAGAAGTTCATGCCCACAGCCACCAACAAGGCCAGCACCATGCCCTGCTGTCCGCCCAACGCCTGACCCACCGCCATGAACAGGGCGGTGATGGCCGCCATCAGCACAGCGGTCTTCATGAGATTGAACATTCGGGGGCTCTCCAGATCGACAGGTGTTCCGGCTGCTTGCCGTTCGAATGCTTAGATGGATGCGCAGGCGCTAAGTTCAATGGGTCAGTTGGGTACCAGGCGCCCAGCCCAGCGCTTGCGCAACAAGGTGGGCCGGCTGGCGCCGCGCCGAGGGGCGCTGAAGGGCCGTGAGGCGCAAACACCCAGTCCCACAGGCAACATCCACACCGTCCGCGTGGACCGCCAGGACGGTACCGGGTGTGGAAGCTGCAGGAGCGGGCGTCACGTCCAGCGGGGCCGCACCCCACACCTTGACCCACTCCGCCTCATCCCGACCCTGCACCCGACAGGTGGCGCCAGGGAAGGGATCGAAGGCACGAACGCGTCGAGCCAGGGTGTCTGCAGGCAGCGACCAGTCCAAGGGCGCTTCTGCCTTTTGAATCTTGTGGGCATAGGTCACGTCCTGCTCGGGCTGCGGTCGGGGCGTCAACCCTCCGCAAGCGGCCAGTTCCAACGCTTCCACGATGAGCCGCCCGCCCAATACTGCCAGCTTGTCATGCAAGGTGGCGGTGGTTTCATCAGGCGCCAAGTTCACAGCTTCGACCAGGAGCATCGGGCCGGTGTCCAGGCCCTCGTCCATCTGCATGATCGTGATGCCGCTCAGCGCATCACCGGCTTCGACAGCGCGGTGGATGGGTGCGGCCCCTCGCCATCGCGGCAACAAAGAAGCATGGATGTTCAGGCAACCCAAGCGGGGCAGTTCCAGCACCCACTTGGGCAAGATCAACCCGTAGGCGGCCACCACCATGACATCCGGCCGCGCAGCGTTCAGCACCTGCTGGGCCATGGCCGCATCATCGCCCCAGCGGCCATCCAGCCGCAGTCCGCGCGGCTGCGCCACGGTCAAACCATGCTCAAGGGCCAGCTGCTTGACTGCTGAAGGCTGCAGCTTCATGCCCCGGCCCGCCGGGCGGTCGGGCTGCGTCAACACCAACGGAACCTCGAAGCCCGCGCCGATCAGGGCCTTCAGTGCGGCGGCGGCGAACTCCGGGGTGCCGGCAAAGGCCACGCGCATCAGAGCACCCGCCTTCAGCGCATCTGCGCGAGTTCCTCGCGGGTGCGCTTGATCATCTTGGACTTGATGCGGTCGCGCTTGAGCAGGCTGAGGTATTCCACGAACACCTTGCCCATCAGGTGATCCATCTCGTGCTGCACGCACACAGACGCCAGGCCCTCGGCCTTCAGGTCAAAGGTGTGGCCGTCGCGGTCCAGGGCCCGCACCGTCACCCACAGATGGCGCTCAACCTTGTCGTACACCTGCGGCACCGAGAGGCACCCCTCCTCCCCCAGCTTCAATTCGGCGCTGCGCTCCACGATCTCAGGATTGATCAGCACCACCGGCTGATCGCGCGACTCGGAGGTGTCCATGACGATCAGGCGCTCGTGCACATCCACTTGCGTGGCCGCCAGGCCGACACCATCAGACGCGTACATGGTCTCCAGCATTTCCTGGGCAAGCTGCTGGATGCGGGCGTCAACTTGCGCCACGGGCTTGGCCACGGTGTGCAGGCGCGGATCGGGGTATCGAAGAATGGCCAGTTGGGTCATGGTCTCAAGCGCAAGCCCCGCTTCGGAGCAGCCCCGTCCCCACCGATGGGTGGTGGGATTGAGGCACCGTGTCGCGCTGTTCAGAATGTCGCAATCCCATGATTGTGCCGCTTTGCCCCACTTCTCGATGATCCAGATCCAGGATGAACTGCACGCCTGGCTGGCCTTGGCCGGCGGTTCGGCCGCCGCGCGGCTGCGCGCGCGCCGATTGCTGCAGCATTTCGGTGGGCCGCTTGAGATTTTTCATGCGGGAAGGGCCGCGGCACAGGCCGCGCTGGGTGGTCTGCCGCTGGGAGGTCTTTTCAGTGCGGTCACTTCTTTCGCAGAAGTGGCGCAGCGGACGCGCCAGTGGTTGGCGGCTGACCATCGTCATCACATCATCACCCTGGCCGACGCTCGATACCCAGCAGCGCTTCTCAACAGCCCAGACCCGCCTTTGGTGCTGCATGCAGCAGGTCACCTGCCGGCGCTCGACGCTCCAGCGGTCGCCATCGTGGGCAGTCGGCACGCCACGCCGGCCGGTGCCAGCATCGCCCTGCGCCTGGCTGCCGAAGTCAGCGGCTTGGGGGGCACGGTGGTGTCCGGTTTGGCCCTGGGCATCGACGCGGCGGCACATCGAGGCTGCCTGGATGCCCCAGTTCGTGGTCGCACCATCGCTGTGGTGGCCTGCGGTCTCCATGATGTGTACCCGCGTGAGCATGTGACACTTTTTGAGGAAATCAAAGGCAGCGGCTTGCTTCTGAGTGAGCACCCACTTGGAACGCCCGCTCTGCCTGCCTATTTCCCGCAGCGGAATCGCATCATTGCCGGTCTGGGCGTTGTAACGGTCGTGGTGGAGGCCACGGTCCGTTCCGGTTCCTTGATCACTGCGCGTTTGGCTTTGGAAGCGGGCCGGGATGTGTTTGCGGTACCTGGGCATTTGAGCTCCCCGCAGTCGGCGGGGTGCAATGCGTTGATCAAGGCCGGTGCGGGACTGATTGAAAGTGCCGATGACCTCGTGACGGCACTGCCCTGGGCCTTTCCAAGAGCGGGATCCCGGCCTGCGGCCAAACGCAGTCGTAATCGGGGGCGGGCCAAGGGCATCTGGGCTGCAGGTGTTGAGGAGGAAGTGGCGTTCGAGTCTCAACCGGCATGCGCGTCCAATGCCTTCGTGCCCGATCCAGCGATGGACGATCGATCCTGGAGTCGAACCACCTCACTTTTGCGCAGTCGGCCGTGTGACTTGGTGGAATTGACGGCTGCCGCGGCCGTACCAGCGCAGGTGGTGAACCGGACGCTGCTGTTGGCCGAACTCGATGGGTTGGTCGCTCGGCTTCCGGGTGGCCTTTACCAGTGGTGCGGTCCCTCGGTATAGAGGATGCGCACCGCGGGTTTCCCCCTTCCATTCCCAATTGACTGCTGTATAGTCAACCGCATGTTCGACGTCCTGGTCTACCTCTACGAGAACTACTGGCGGCCCGACGCCTGCCCGGACCACGAGCAGCTCAGCCGCAAACTCTCAGCTGTCGGGTTCGAATCCGAAGAGATTGAGGAGGCGCTGTCGTGGTTGGACGGCCTGACCACCACGGCTCAGGGCTATGTTGGTGAGCAGGGCGAGCTCAGCACGCGCCTCTACACCGCGTCCGAGCGTGAAATGCTGGGGAACGACTCCTTGGCTTTCATCAGTTTTCTGGAATCTGCTGGCGTGCTGCCACCGCCCATGCGGGAAATGGTCATCGACCGTGCCATGGCGGTGTCTGCTGAAGGGCTTGACCTGGACGACATCAAGATCATTGTCCTGATGGTCTTCTGGAGCCTGGGCGAAGAGCCTGACGCGCTCATCCTCGACGAGTTGTTCGTCGACCCCGAAGATCGTCTGTACCACTGAGGCAAGCCGAGCCTGCTGGCTCAGGTGCGCATGCGCGCCCGGCGCTGTCATGCGCGGCTATCGCTGACTGAATGGCGCGCATCCCACACGCCACAACCTAGAGCTGAAGCACAAAAAAACCAAACCCCCTGCACTTGAGGGTGGAGGGGGTTGGTGGGGGGGATATTAGCCTGACGATGTCCTACTTTCACACGGGAATCCGCACTATCATCGGCGCAGAGGCGTTTCACGGTCCTGTTCGGGATGGGAAGGAGTGGGACCACCTCGCTA